>NZ_VKHS01000812.1 GCF_014141525.1 Streptomyces calidiresistens | reverse complement strand
GGCGGGGACGCCGCGCCGGGAGGGGCGGCGGCGGGATCGTACGGCGGGCCGCCGGCGGGGCCGGTGGTGCGCAGCCGCATCGTCTCCGGGCCCCGGTCGACCGGATCGATCCGGTTGTGGCCGGGGCCGTGCGAGGGGCCGGGCCCGCCGGGCATCTCCCGGGGCGGGCCGGACTGTTCGACCGGGCGCGGAGCCGTGTCCCGGGGACCGCGGCCCCCCTCGCCCCCGGCACCGGGCGGCTCGCGGTGCTCGGCGGCCGGACCCGCCGCGGGGAACGGGTCGTACCCGCACAGCACCTCCTCCGCCGCGCCGGAGGCCAGACCGGTGAGCAGGGCCCGTCCGTCGTCGCAGATCAGGACGGTGCGGGCGGTGAGGTTGCGGTGCACCCAGCCGTGCGCGTGGACCACCCGCAGGGCGGCCAGCAGGTCGGCGGCGACCTCGGCGGCCCGATAGGGGTTCAGCGGGGCCTCGGCGAGGAGGGCGGCCAGCGGGCGGGCCGGGACCAACTCGCTGACGATCCACAGCCCGTCGCCTTGGACGAAGACGTCGAAGACCTGGTCCAGGCGGGCGTGGTCGGGCAGGCCGGCGGCGGCCGCCGCGGCCTCCACCGCGCGCCGCACCACCGGGTCGTCGGGGGTGCGGGTGGCGCGGGGGTATCCCCCCGAACCGCCGGGGCCGCCGGGCCGGGTGCCGTCGAGCGTCTCCGCGTCCACGACCTCGGGCAGCGGAACCTGACGGACCAGCACCTCCTGGCCACTGGCCGTGTCGAAGGCCCTCGACTCGACGAGTTCGAACTCGTCGGTGGGAAGGCGCGGCAGTTGATAGCGGTCGGCCAGCACCCGTCCCGGGAAACCGTCCACGGCCCCTCCCCTCGTCGCCCCGTGACGCCGCCCTCGCGACGCCACGTCCGTTCGCCCGATCCGCCCCGCGGATCCGGTGCGTTCCGGGGGTTCCGCGCCCCGGCGCGGAACCCGTCGATTCCTCGTCCTACCCGTCGGGGGCGGTCCGCTACCGGATCCTCCCCCTCCGCCTGTCGTTCCCCGTCGCCGCCCCGCCGGCTCCGGATCTCCCCCCGCCGCGCGGTGGGTTCGCGCCACGCGGTCGGCGCCGGGCACCGCGGGCGGAGCCGGTGGCGCGGACGTCCGGACGGTCCGGAGGTCCCGGGGAGGTGTTCACGATGTGGTTCGGCGCGTCCGTCGTCGCGACCGGCGACCGGTGGCCCGCGCGGAACCCCGACCACCGGGGCGGGGCGCCGGCGGGTCGGTGGGACCGCCGGCCCCGGTCGTCCCACCGGACCCGTGCGTCGCGCGACCACGGAGACCGGATGCACACGATACGTGCCGTGGGCATACCACGCCCACGATCTGTCAACTCCGGGTCAGTCCAATGGCCTGAATGTGGCCAGGGCGGTGTCCCGAATGGTGCGGCACTCCTCCTCGTCCCAGGCGTTCTCGGCGCAGGTGACCATGATGGCGTAGCCGCGGTTGTCGTCCACCCGGAATCCCCGGTTGAGGATCCGCACCCGCTGTCCGCCCTCGCTCCTGATGAACTGCCAGTCGGCGACCGTCGGGTAGTCCCGCCACTCGACCGTCTCGATGGAGAGGTGCTCGTATCCCGTGCTGCTCCCCCGGACGGCGGGCTCCAGGACCCGCCAGGCCGACTCGGCGTTCGTCTGGGGGGTGGGGGTGAAGTCCACCTGCACCTTGGGGGGGCCGCCGCCGGGGCCGCTGTGGATGGCGCCGGAGTCCCGGCCCGCGGTACCGGTCTGCGTCCAGCCGTCGGGCAGGGCGAGGGCGAACCGGTAGCGCTCGTTGGTGATCACGGTGAACCCGTCCGGCACGTCCGTGCCCGAGCCGTCCCCGGGGCCGTTGTCGCCGGGGGCCCCGTTGTCGCCGGGGCCGCCGGCCCCGGAACCCCCGCCGGGGTTCCCGGAGCCCTCGGCGCCGGCGTCGGGGCCGGCCGGATCGTCGGACTCCGGGGCGTCGCCGTCCGTGCCGTTGTCCGCGCCGTCCCCGGGGGCGGCGTCGTCGTTCCCCGTGTTCCCGGTGTCCTCCGCGTTCCCGGAGTCGGTGCCCTCCTCGCCGTCGACACCGGCGGTCCCCTCGGAGGTGTCGGGCGCGCCGTTCCCACCGGAGCCGTCGGTGTCGTCGCCGGAGAGGGCGAGGACCAGGATCGCGGCCAGCACGGCGAGGAGGAGCAGGATCGCGGCGCCCCCGAGGAGCCGACGGCGTCGTTCGGCCCGGTCGGGGCGGGCGGCACCCCCCTCGGCGAGGGCCGTGGACCGCTCGGGGGAGCCGGCTCCGGCGCCCCCGCCCGCGGCTGTCTCTTATACA
>NZ_VKHS01000811.1 GCF_014141525.1 Streptomyces calidiresistens | reverse complement strand
GGGCGGGAACGTCGGCCGGAGCGGCGGGGACCGCGCCGGCGAGGGACTGGGTCTGCACGGAGCAACCTCCAGGTGCTCGCGACCGGAATGTGCGGCGCCGCCACCAGTGTGAGCCAAGGCACACCCGGTCCACGAGGGGTGTGCGTCCCTTTTCCGTACGGAGGTGCGGCACGGGGTGCCGGGCGAGGGGGTCGCCCGGCGCCCCCGAGGAGTGCCGGGCCCGGCGGGAAGGCGCCGTTCAGAGCGCCGCGGCGCCCCGCTCGCGCAGGGCGCGGCCGTACTGCTGGAGCACCCACAGCTCCCGGCGCAGCGCCGTCGCCTCGTCGCCGGCCCCGCGCGACTCGGCGCGCAGGGCGGCGCCGTCCAGGTCCAGGACGCGGCGGTCCACCGCGGCCAGGCGGACCCGGACCAACTGTTCGCCCGCGTACACCTCGTCGGGGTCGCGCGGGGTGTGCAGGGGCTCCACCGCCAGCTCGGTCACCAGGGAGCGGACGGTGTCGTCGGGGGCGGCGGCCCGCACCCGGCCGATGTACCCGGGGTCGGTCGTGCCCGGTTCCACCCCCCCGGCCTCCGCGATCGCCCGCCGCACCACCGCGTAGGGCGGTGCGGTGAACTCGTCCTCCCCGTAGGCGTCGAAGGCGGGCGAGACCAGGGCGGGGAACTGCAGCGCGAGCTTGAGGAGTTCGCGCTCGACCCGGTGGGCGGGGCTGCGCAGGTGCAGGGGCGGACCGGCCCGGCGGGGGGCCTCGACCGTGCCCGACCCGTTCTCCGCGAACCGACCTGGTCCACCGTCGCCGGCCCGACCGGCCCGGCCGGGAGGGCCCGACCGGCCGCCGGGGCCCCCCGCGCCGTCGGCGCCCGGCCGCCCGGGTCGGCGGCGGTGGACCAGGTGACCGACCCGGCGCAGCACGAAGCGGTGGTCGGAGATGCCCACCAGGCCGGCCAACCGCACCGCGTACTCGTGCCGGATGGCGGGGTCCTTGATCATCGCGACCACCGGGGCGGCCTGCTCCAACGCGGCCGAACGCCCCTCGGCGGTCTCCAGGTTGTGTCCGTCCACGATGTGGTTCAGCGCGAAGGAGAACAGCGGGGTACGGCCCTCGACCAGCTCCCGCACCGCCTCGTCACCCCGGTGGAGCCGCAGGTCGCACGGGTCCATGCCGTCGGGGGTGACGGCGATCCAGGTCTTCGCGGCGAACTTCTGGTCGTCCTCGAAGGCCCGCAGCGCCGCCTTCTGGCCGGCCGCGTCCCCGTCGAAGGTGAAGACCACCTCGGAGCGGGAGTTGTCCATCAGCAGGCGCCGCAGGATCTTGATGTGCCCCTCGCCGAAGGCGGTGCCGCAGGTGGCGATGGCGGTGGTCTCCCCCGCCAGGTGACAGGCCATCACGTCGGTGTAGCCCTCGACCACCACCGCCCGGTTGCCCTTCGCGATGTCCTTCTTGGCCAGGTCGATCCCGTACAGCACCTGCGACTTGCGGTAGACGGGGGTCTCGGGGGTGTTGAGGTACTTCGGGCCGTTGTCGTCCTCCCGCAGGCGTCGGGCACCGAACCCGATCACCTCGCCGGCGATGTCGCGGATCGGCCACATCAGCCGGCCCCGGAACCGGTCGATGGGGCCGCGCCGCCCGTCCTGGGCGATGCCGGAGAGCAGCAACTCGCGGTCGGTGAAGCCGCGACCGCGCAGGAACCGCACCGCGTGGTCCCAGCCGGCCGGGGAGTAGCCGACGCCGAAGCGCTCGGCGGCGTCCCCGCCGAAGCCGCGCTCCTCCAGGAAGGCCCGGGCCGGCGCCGCCTCGGGGGAGTCCAGTTGTTCGACGTAGTACCGGGCGGCCTCGCGGTGCGCCTCGACCAGCCGGGTGCGCTCCCCCGCCTGGCTGGCCCGCCCGTAACCGCCCTGTTCGTAGCGGAGGGTGATGCCGGCCTGCGCGGCCAGCCGCTCGACCGCCTCGGCGAAGGAGAGGTGCTCCAGCTTCATCACGAAGTCGAGGGTGTCCCCGCCCTCCTGGCAGCCGAAGCAGTGGTAGAGCCCCTTGCCCGGACTCACGTGGAAGGAGGGCGACTTCTCGTCGTGGAAGGGGCACAGCCCCTTGAGGTTGCCCCCGCCGGCGGGGCGGAGCTGCAGGTAATCGGCGACGACGGCGTCGATCGGGACCGCCTCCCGAACCGCTCTCACGTCCTCGTCGTTGATCCTTCCCGCCACCCGCTCAGTGTACGGCGGGGCACCGACGGTCCGGCCGGCGCCCGGCCGGGGAGGGGGAACCCGGGGCGCCCGGCACGCATGGTCGCGCCCCCGGGGCGGGAACGGTATGGCGGTGACGGAAAGTCCCCGAGGGGGCGGAGGGC
>NZ_VKHS01000810.1 GCF_014141525.1 Streptomyces calidiresistens | reverse complement strand
GCGGGATTGCGCGGGGAGGCGTGTTCGTCGGTGGCTGGTGTGCGACGAGTTCGAGCCCGCGGACCTGGACGGGGTGCCCCTCGGGCACCACCCCGTGCGCCCATCCCTGGCGGTGAGCGCACGCCAGCAGATGAATGGCCTCGCGCGCGCCGGTGCCCGGAGTCCATCGCTGTCCGGCGGTGTGCGCCGCTCGTTGCAGGACCTCCAGGTCCTCGATGAGAGTGAGGTCGGCGGCCACCGTGATCAGCGGCCCGAGCACGGCGCGCGCGCACGTCTCTCCGGAGGGCCCTGCCGCGCGCGCAGCCGACCCCTCACCCTCCTGCTGCGCGCGCACCTCGCGCGCACCAACCTCCGCCGCGCGCGCAGCCGACCCCTCACCCTTCTCCTGCGCGCGCACCTCGCGCGCAGCGATGAGGTCGCGCCGTACCTGGTGCCGGCTCAGCCTCAGCCGAGTGGCTACCTCCGAGGGGTCGAGCCCGTCTTCCTCCACCAGACGCAGCACCTCTCGGCGGCGTTCGAGCAGCTGCGGATCAGGCATCGCGCGCCACCCCGGAGCCGAAGTTCGGGTGCCGGGATACAAGCGCAGACCACCGGGGCCCACGGTTCGTCACAGGGATCTCCATCAGCTGGCGTTGGTCAGGTACTCGTCCCAGGCACGGCACTCGCAGACGCAGGTGTGGGAGCGGCCGCAGTCGCACTGGTCCAGGCAGACGTGGGTGCCGCAACTCCGGCACAGCTCGTTGCCGCAGTCGTCGCAGCGATCCATGGGGTTCTCCAAGTGGGTTGGTGGCGGCGTCAGCCAGCCGCCGCCGGCTCAAGGGGTCAGGGGGCGGATGCGGAGAAGGGGCAGCACCAGGTCGACGTCCAGCCCCCAGGACTGGCGCAGCTCGGACGCGGCGGTCCACCTGCGGTATGCGGTGCGCGGGGAGCCGTCGCCCATGCCTGCGCGGTGCATGACGGCGAGCAGTGGCAGGAGCCGTACGGCGGCGGCCGCGGCCGGGAGATCGACCCACCGCCCCACCGGGTGGGTCGGGCCCCCGGCGAAGGTCCACAACTGCATGTGGAAGAGGAGGAGATTGGCGAGCCGCTCGGGAACGTCGAACGCCGCAGCGAGCTCCAGGTACGTCCGGTGGGCGCGGGCCGGGCGGTGCAGGGCATCGCCGAACACCGTGTCCGGGTCGATGGGGAATGCCTCGGGGCCGCCCAGCTCGGCGGCGAGCTGCACGAGATGAACGAACTCTCGCGTGGTGGCAGCGGTCACGGCGGTCAGTTCCCGGAACGCGGAGGGGTCGATCATCACCGGTCCTCCACGGGGGTCTCGCGGACCAGGCGGCTGTCTGCGATGCCGGTCACGACAGCCGCCCACAGCAGGAGCAGCAGCGCGACGGCCCGGGCCTCCGTGGTCTGGAGGTGACTACCGGCGATACCGGCCCACACCAACGCCGCGCAGCCGGCGGTGCCGAACCACAGCAGGTACCGAAGGACGCTCACCGGTTGGCCCCCTGTCGGTTCTGCTGGGGGACGATGACGTTCAGGACGAAGGCGAGGGTGTTCTCTGCCTGGCGGCCATGCGCGTATGCGGCGGCAGCGAGGCCCTGCGCGGCCTGATAGGCGTCGTGCAGCTCGCTCGCCTCGTGATCGAGCAGGTAGTCGGACCTGATCAGTCCGTCGCAGACCGACCGGGCGGCCTCGCGTTGGAGCAGGTCTTCCCGGGTGTCCACGAACGCCTGCCAGCCAGACCACCGGGGCAACTCGTCCGCTGTCACGGTCGGCAATTCACCCCGGAGGTATCGCCCGTTGAGGTCCCGCGGAACCTCCACGGCGACGGGACGCCGGCCGTCCAGGAGTTGGCGCACGGCTCGGGTGGTGCCGTAGGCGTAGGCCAGTGCGGCGGCCTCGTGCAGTTCCTCCAGTTCCTCGCGTGCGGCAGCCAGAGCGGCGTCGATGCGCGCCAGGGCGGTGTTGTGCGGACTGCTGTTGAGTGCGTCGGGAGTGGTGGTCTCGGCGCGACCGGGCGCCGCGATCACTCCCTCGCGCGGGAGAACGCGCTCCGGGTCGACGCTCCAGCGGCCCGTCTCGATGTGCGCGACAGCCGTGGCGTACTCCCGGCAGGTGTCGCGGAGGTTGTGCACCGACGCGGTCAGCCAGTCGCGTTGCCGGGACGGAGAGATTGTGGTGTCCATCGTCTTTCCTCGTGGATCGGGTGATGCGGGCAGGGAGGTGTTGTCACGGCAGCCGCTTGTTCCAGGCCCGGACACACACGTCGTCCAAGGGCTCGCCCGTGGCCAGGTGTGAGCGCAGTGACCGCGGGCTCCCGCAGCCGACGAGGCGACCGGGGCGGGCGG
>NZ_VKHS01000081.1 GCF_014141525.1 Streptomyces calidiresistens | reverse complement strand
GGACGCGCGCGGAAGGGGCGCCGTCCCCGGGGGGGACGGCGGGCGGAGGGGCTCCACCCGCCGTCGGGGTCACCAGCCGCGCGAGGCGTAGCGCTCGCTCTCGGGCAGGGTGTCGCAGTTGATGCCGACCATGGCCTCGCCGAGCTTGCGGGAGACCTCGGCGATCACCTTGGGGTCGTCGTGGAAGGTGGTGGCCTTGACGATGGCGGCGGCGCGCCGGGCCGGGTCGCCGGACTTGAAGATGCCCGACCCGACGAAGACGCCCTCGGCGCCCAGCTGCCGCATCAGGGCGGCGTCGGCCGGGGTGGCCACCCCGCCGGCGGAGAACAGCACGACCGGCAGCCGGCCGAGGGAGGCGACCTCGGCGACCAGCTCGTAGGGGGCGCGCAGCTCCTTGGCCGCGGCGTACAGCTCGTGGTTGTCCAGGCCCTTCAGGCGGGCGATCTCCCCGCGGATCTGCCGCAGGTGGCGGACCGCCTCGACGACGTTGCCGGTGCCGGCCTCGCCCTTGGAGCGGATCATCGCCGCGCCCTCGGCGATCCGGCGCAGGGCCTCGCCCAGGTTGGTGGCCCCGCAGACGAAGGGGGTGGTGAAGGACCACTTGTCGCTGTGGTTGACCTCGTCGGCCGGGGTGAGCACCTCGGACTCGTCGATGTAGTCCACACCCAGCGCCTGGAGCACCTGCGCCTCGACGAAGTGGCCGATGCGGGACTTGGCCATGACCGGGATGGAGACGGCGTCGATGATGCCCTCGATCATCTCGGGGTCGGACATGCGGGCCACGCCGCCGTCCTTGCGGATGTCGGCGGGCACCCGCTCCAGCGCCATGACGGCGACGGCCCCGGCGTCCTCGGCGATGCGCGCCTGCTCGGGGGTGACCACGTCCATGATCACGCCGCCCTTGAGCTGCTCGGCCATGCCGCGCTTGACGCGGGCGGTGCCGGTTCCGGGGGCGTCGGCGGTGGGGACGTCGGAAGAGGTGGGGGACGTGCTGGACAAGGGTGTCGACCTCGCTCGTCGGTGTCGGGGGGCCGCGGGTTCCGACGGACCCCGGAAGTCTCGGGACATGTCACCGGCCCGGCGACGGTGCCGGCCCCGGGCGGCCCGGATCGCGACGGATCCGGGGGCCGGTGGACGGGAACCGGGCCACGTTCGATGACACCCCGGGTGCGGCATCGCGTGAAAGGGCCAATCCCGGGCAAGTGGCCCGCTCCGCCGGTGGCGGAACACCCCGCCTCAGCCGACGACCAGCAGCTCCGGGGGCTCGTCGTCCATCTCGAAGGCCGGTGGGAAGGGGGCGCGGCCGGCCAGCCGGAACCAGCGCACGGCCCGGTGCCGGCGCAGGGCCCTGACCGAGCGGACGGCGTCGTTGTGGAAACGGCGGGCCATCGGCACCCGACGGACGGCGGCCGTCAGCTCGTCCAGGGCGGCCGGACCGCCCGGTGCGGAACGGATGCCCGCGAGCTGGTCGGGATCGGCCAGCACCGCCCGAAGGGTCTGGCTGAGCTCGCTCTCGGCGACCTCGCGGCGCTCCTCCTCGGCCTGCCGGGCGTCGTGTGCCGCCCGGTAGAGCACCATCGACGCGGCCGGGTCCAGCAGACCGGCGGTGGCGATCTCCTGGGCGACGGAGGCCCGGCGCAGCAGCTGCGCGTCGAGGGCCGCCCGGGCGGCGTCGATGCGGGTGTGCAACCGGTCCAGGCGGCCCGCCGTCCAGCTCAGGTAGACGCCGATCGACACCAGCACGACGAGGGCCCAGATCACGGTGGTCACGGGGAGGAAGACTACCGCCGTCTACCGGCGCGCCCGCCGGCGCGGGGCGTCCCCGCCGGCGGGGCGTCATCCCCCTCGCCGGCCGCCGCTGCCTCGGCCGCCACCGCCGCCGCGCCCTCGGTGACCGTCTCGTAGACCGCGAGGATCTCCGCCCCCACCGTCTCCCAGTCGAAGCGGCGCACGTGCCGGGAGGCCCGCTCGCGCAGGGCCGCGCGGCGTTCGGGGTCGCCCAGCAGACGGATCGCGGCGCCGGCCAGGGCCTCGGCGTCCCCGGTGGGGAAGAGCTCCCCCGCGGCGCCGCCGTCCAGCACCCGGGCGAAGGCGTCCAGGTCGCCGGCGAGGACCGGTGCGCCGGCCGACATCGCCTCGACCAGGATGATGCCGAAGCTCTCCCCTCCCGTGTTGGGGGCCACGTAGAGGTCCACGCTGCTCAGCAGACGGGCCTTGTCCTCGTCGTCGATCATGCCGAGGAAGACCACCCGCTCGCGGACCCGGGGTTCCAGGCCCTTCAACGCCTCCTCGGTGTCCCCCCGCCCGGCGACCAGCAGGCGGGTGCCGGGGTGCTCCTCGAGGATGCGGGGCAGGGCCCGGGTGAGGACGGGCAGTCCCTTGCGGGGTTCGTCGATGCGGCCGATGAACCCGATGGTGCCGCCCTGCCACTCGGGGCGGGGCTCGGCCCGGGCGAAGAAATCGACGTCCACACCGTTGGGAATGACCACCGCGTCCCCGCCGAGGTGTTCCACCAGCGTGCGGCGGGCGTACTCGCTGACGGCGATCCGGGCGCTGATCTTCTCCAGGGCCGGTTGGAGCAGCGGGTAGGCGGCGACCATGGCGCGCGAGCGGGGGTTGGAGGTGTGGAAGGTGGCCACGATGGGACCCCGGGCGACCCAGCAGGCGAGCAGGCCCAGGGAGGGCGCGGCCGGTTCGTGGACGTGCAGGACGTCGAAGTCGCCGTCGTGCACCCAGCGGCGGACCCGGGCGGCGGACAGGAACCCGAAGTTCAGGCGGGCGACCGAGCCGTTGTAGGGAACCGGTACCGCCCGGCCGGCGGAGACCGCGCCGGGGGGCAGTTCGGCCTCGTCGTCGGCGGGGGTCAGGACCGAGACCCGGTGACCGCGGCGGCGCAGGTGCGCGGCGAGGTCCCGGACGTGGAACTGCACCCCGCCGGGGACGTCCCAGGCGTAGGGACAGACGATGCCGATGGACAGCGGACGCCCGTCGGTACCCGGTGCGGCGGTGTTCTCGGACGGCCGGTGGGGACCGGCCGGGGGATTCATGTGTCGGTTTTCCCCTCGTGGCGGGCGGCGGTCCGGGCGGCACGGTCCCGGGGCCAGAACGGCTGGAGCATGTGCCAGTCCTGCGGGTGGGCGGCGATCCCCTCCTCGAAGCGGGCGGCCATCCGCCGGGTCATGACCAGGGCGGCCTCCTCCCGGGTCGCGGCCTCCTCCGGGCCGGGGACCGGGATCGCGGGGTGGATCCGGGCGCGCAGCAGCGGCCCGTCGTACCACAGGGTGGCCGACAGCAGATCGGCCCCGGTCTGCCGGGCGAGTTTCGCGGGGCCCAGCGGGAAGCGGGCGGTCTCGCCGAAGAACTCCACCTCGGCGCCGGAACCGGTGAGGTCCCGGTCGGCGACCAGGGCCACCAATCCGCCGGCACGCAGGCGGCGGGCGAGCACACCGAGGGCGGCGCCCCCGGTGTGGGGCAGCACCTCCATGCCCAGGCTCTCGCGGTGGGCGACGAAGCGGTCGTAGAGGCTCTCCGGCCGGAGGCGTTCGGCCACCGTGGTGAGGGGGACCCCCAGCACGGTGCCGGCCCAGGCGCCGGCGAGATCCCAGTTGGCCAGGTGGGGCAGGGCCAGGACGACCCCGCGGCCCGCGTCCAGGGCGTCGGTGACCCGCTCGATCCCCTCCACCCGGACGCCCCGCTCGATGCGCTCGGGACTCCACACCGGCAGCCGGAAGGACTCCGTCCAGTAGCGCAGGTAGGAGCGCATCCCCTCACGGGAGAGTTCGCGCAGACGTTCGGGCCCGGCGTCGGGTACCACCCGGGCGAGGTTCGCCTCCAACTGGAGGACGGCGGGGCCCCGCCGACGCCAGGTGGCGTCGGCGACGCGGCGCCCCAGGGCGTCGGCGGCCCGCTCGGGCATCCGGCGCACGGCGGTCCAGGCCAGGGCGTACCCGGCGTCGGTCAGGCGCTCCCTCATCCCTCCCGGCTCCCCGGGGTCCGTTCGGCGGTGTCGGCGGGAGGGCCCGGGCGCTCCGGCCCGTCCCCCCGCCCCCCGGCCGGGGACTCGTCGGGCGTCACGGCGGCGTCGGCCTCGGCGGCCTCCCTCCGGACGGTGACCACCCGCTGGATCAGGGTGATCAGGCTGCCCACGGCGACCACCCACAGGGCGATGGGCAGCAGGACGTCGATGTGCGGCACCCCGAAGACCGTGAACCCGGAGAGGCCGGTCAGCACGAGGGTGATGGTCAACCGCTCGGCGCGTTCGACCAGGCCGTTGACCCGCACCGGCAACCCGATGCTCTCGCCGCGCGCCTTGGTGTAGGACACCACCTGCCCGGAGGCCAGGCAGAAGATGGCGATCCCGCACAGCAGCAGGTCCTCACCCCGCCCGGCGAACCACAGGGCGATGCCGGCGAAGACGGCGGCGTCGGCGAGACGGTCCAGCGTGGAGTCCAGGAAGGCCCCCCACCGGCTGGAGCGGCCGGATTGACGGGCCATCGTGCCGTCGACCAGGTCGGAGAAGACGAAGAGCGTGATGACGACCGTGCCCCAGAAGAACTCGCCCCGGGGGTAGAAGGCGAGCGCGCCACCGATCACGCCGGCGGTCCCGATCAGGGTGACGGCGTCGGGGCTGACCCTCAGCCGGAGCAGCAGGAGGGCGAAGGGCGTGATCACACGCGTGAAGAACGCACGCGCGTACCTGTTGAGCATGGCCTTCCCGGGGATTCGGGGACGGGCCGGCGACCACACGGACACCGGGGGCCCCATCGTAGCCGGCGGACCCGGCACCGGAAGTGCCGGGCGGCCCCGAGCCCGCCCCGGCAGGAGACGGGAACGCGGTCCCGGGTCCCGCGCGCCGGACCGGCGGCCGGCCGGAAGGAACCCCGGCGCGGCCGGGGAACGGCTGCCCCGGGCGGTCACCGACCGCTACGCTGAGGGGCATCCGACGCCCCGTCGGAGATCGGGAACAACCCGCCGGAGCGGGGCGGGATTTCATTCCCCCCACCGGGGGAAGACCGTTCCCGGACCCGTGACCGGCTCGACCCAGGGGGTGAACCATGGCGGGGTTCGAGGACCTCAAGGCAACGGCCGGGGTGGACTTCGACTTCAGCCCCGGGGCGCAGATCCCGCTCTCGGGGGCCGGCGGCGGCCAAACGCAGGTCAGCTCGGCCCTGGCGGCGACCTCCTACCGGGACGGCGACGTCCGCGCCATCCTCGAGGTCAACGACGGCGCGAAGGTGACCGACGCGAGGATCTCGCTGCTCGAGCCCAACCTGGGCGAGGCGTTCACCCGGGCGATCGAGACCCGGATGCTGGCGCCGGGCCGCGCCCCGCTGGTGCAGTCGTTCGGCGCCGAGCCCCAGACGGTGGTCGAGCACGCCCTGGCGGCCAAGCGCATCCGACGGCAGCGCGATCGCCGCCTGACGGTGATCATGGCGGTCTTCGGCGTGTTGTTCCTGCCGGGTGTCCTGGCGTGGCTGGGACTGTTCCAGTTGCGGCGCACCCTGGCCGGCTCGCAGGACAAGCGGGCGGGCAGCCTGGGCGTCATGGCGCTGGCGGCGGTCTTCGTCCTGATCGTGCTGTTCGTCTACAACCTGGAGATCGGCGGGCTGCTCCAGTTGTACGTGTGGGCCCTGCTGCCGGCGCCGATCGTCGGCTGGTTGCTGGCCCAACGGGTGTGCGAGCGGGCGGCGCGCAACCTGCGGGCGCACTGGTCGGACCTGCTGGGCGGGGGCGGTGCCGGGGCCCGGGTGCCCGAGGCCGTGCCGCAGAACCCGAACGACGCGGAGGCCGAGCGGCTGCGCAAGGGGCTGGCGAAGGTCTCCGCCGAGCAGAACAGCAACATGGTCCACTACGCCGGTCCCAAGGGCATCCTGGGCATGGGCCCGCGGTGGGGCCGGTGGAGTCTGGCCGAGGACCTCTTCCCCGCCGACCCGCAGGGCGACATGGACGGTTTCCGGGCCTGGGACGTGATCCGGGCCATGTACGACGACCTGCGGATGGTCAACCGCGGGCCGCTGCACACCGGCGGGTTCCGCACCGCCCCGGAGCTGACCCACTGGGTGGTGCGGCACGTGGGCGAGGGCGCGGGATCGATCTCCCGCCCGGACGGTCCGCACGCCGAGGGGTACAGCATGACCCCCATCGAGGTGCAGCGGATCTGCAACGAGGAGCACCACGGGGCGAACGACCGGCACTACCTGGGTGCGCGCTGGGTGATGCACGACGGCAACCTGGTGCTCAACTACCTGACCCGGGTCAGTGTGCTGCACCGGGTGCTGCGGGTGGAGTTCAGCGCCTACGCGCTGGGACCGGTGAAGGGCTTCTTCCTGCAGAAGCCCGCGGCGAGGAAGGGGCAGACACGGCACCCCTTCAAGCCGTGGAAGAAGGTGGAACGGGAACTGCCCCTGGTGGACGTCAAGGAGGTGGTGCGGCTGGCCGCCCGCGCCCCCCTGACGTGGTTCCCCGCCGAGTTGGACAAGTGGGGCGGCAAGCTCAGCCTTCCGGAGCCGTTCGGCCTGCGGCACGTCTGGGCGGAGAAGCCGTGGCGGCACCGCTTCATGACCGATGACGCCCTGGAGACCACCACTCCGGTGGTACGCGAGGCCATGCGGTCGTTGCTGCGGGTCCTGCGGGAGAACCGGGTGGACGTCGGGCCCTTCGAGGCGAAGGTGAAGGGCATCAGCGGGGCGGTGGAGAACCCCGAACCCAAGAAGCCCGACGAGATCGGCGCCTAGGACGCGCGGCTCCCGCCGGCAGCGCCCGGGGCCGGCGGGAAGCGGTGTCCGGTGCGGTGTGTCGTCGCGGGGGCCGGAACCCCTCACTCCGGGGTTCCGGCCCCCGCCGTGAGCGCTCCGGCTCCTCCCCGGCCCCGCGACCGGGGACACCCGGGCCACCGGTTCGCCGATACCGGGGACGCGCGGGGCCCGGGTGTGGTACCCCTTGTTCCCGTCGGCCGGGCCCATCGGGCCGGGTCCGGCCGACGCGGGCCCGTTCCGCGCGGGCGCGGCTAGCGGTCCCCGGCGGCGGAGGGGGCCGCCGTCGGCCAGGACTCCGCGAGCAGTTCCCTGGTCTCCGCCAGCAGTTGGGGCAGCACCCGGGTGTGCCCCACCACCGGCATGAAGTTGGCGTCCCCACCCCAGCGCGGAACCACGTGCTGATGGAGGTGGGCGGCGATCCCCGCCCCGGCCACGGCACCCTGGTTGAGTCCGATGTTGAACCCGTGGGCGCCGGCGGCGGCCCGGATGGCCGTCATGGCGCGCTTGGTGAAGTCGGCGACGCCGAGGGTCTCGGGGGCGGTCAGGTCGGTGTAGTCGGCGACGTGCCGATAGGGCACCACGAGCAGATGGCCGCCGGTGTACGGGTAGAGGTTGAGCACCGCGTAGACCGCCTCGCCCCGCGCGACGATCAGTGCCTCCTCGTCGGGACGGTCCGGCAGGCCGCAGAACGGACAGCCGTCCTCGGCACGCGGCCCCGTCGGCTTCCCCTCCCCGCGGATGTACGCCATCCGGTGAGGGGTCCACAGGCGCTGGAAGTCGTCCGGGACGCCCACCCCCTCCTGTCGTCGGGGCCCGGGGTCCCCGTCCTCCCGTTCCCGTACGGGCTGCTGTTCGGGCTCGCTGCTCATGCCGGCCAGCATAGGACCGGTGGGGGCGCCCGGAACGGGCTCCCCCACCGGCGGGAACGGGGACGGGACCCGGGGTCCCGTCCCCGGCATCAGACCTGGACGCGGGTGCGGACGGCCTCCGCGATCTCGGCGAGGGCCTCCTCGCGCGGGATGCCGTTGCGCTGCGAGCCGTCCCGGTAGCGGAAGGAGACCGCGCCCGCCGCCATGTCCTCGTCCCCGGCGATGACCATGAAGGGGACCTTGGCCCGCTGGGCGTTGCGGATCTTCTTCTGCATCCGGTCCGCCGAGGCGTCCACGTCCACCCGCAGGCCCATGGCCCGGGCCCGCTCGGAGAACTCCCGCAGGTAGGGCACGTGGGCGTCGCCGATCGGGATGCCGAGTGCCTGGACGGGGGCCAGCCACGGCGGGAAGACGCCCGCGTAGTGCTCCAAGAGCACCGCGAAGAAGCGCTCGATGCTGCCGAAGAGGGCACGGTGGATCATCACCGGACGCTGCCGGGAGCCGTCGTCCGCGGTGTACTCCAGGTCGAAGCGCTCGGGCAGGTTGAAGTCCACCTGGATGGTGGACATCTGCCAGGTGCGCCCGATGGCGTCGCGGGCCTGGACCGAGATCTTCGGGCCGTAGAAGGCCGCCCCGGCGGGGTCCATGACCAGTTCCAGCCCCTGCTTGCCGGCGGCCCGGCGCAGCGCCTCGGTGGCCTCCTCCCAGTTCTCGTCCGAGCCGATGGACTTCTCCGGGTCCCGCGTGGACAGCTCGAGGTAGAAGTCCTCCAGCCCGTAGTCCCGCAGCAGGTTCAGCACGAAGGTGAGCAGGTTGTCCAGCTCACCGGCCATCTGGTCGCGGGTGCAGTAGATGTGGGCGTCGTCCTGGGTGAAGCCGCGCGCCCGGGTGAGGCCGTGCACCACGCCGGACTTCTCGTACCGGTAGACCGTCCCGAACTCGAAGAGCCGCAGGGGCAGCTCCCGGTAGGAACGCCCCCGGGCGCCGAAGATCAGGTTGTGCATCGGGCAGTTCATCGGCTTGAGGTAGTAGTCCTGGTGACCGTCCAGCCGCATGGGGGGGTACATGCCGTCGGCGTACCAGTCCAGGTGACCCGAGCGCTGGAAGAGGTCGCCCTTGGTGGCGTGGGGGGTGTAGACGAACTCGTACCCCCCCTCCTCGTGCCGGCGCCGGGAGTAGTCCTCCATGACCCGGCGGATGATGCCGCCCCGGGGGTGGAAGACGGCCAGGCCGGAGCCGATCTCCTCGGGGATGGAGAACAGGTCGAGTTCGGCGCCCAGCCGACGGTGGTCCCGCTTCTCCGCCTCGGCGAGGAACTCCAGGTGCGCCTTGAGCTCGTCCCGGCTGGGCCAGGCCGTCCCGTAGATCCGCTGGAGCTGGGGGTTCTTCTCGCTGCCGCGCCAGTAGGCGGCGGCGGAACGCATCAGTCGGAAGGCCGGGATCATCCGGGTGGTGGGCAGGTGCGGCCCCCGGCACAGGTCCTTCCAGCACAGCTCGCCGGTGCGGGCGTCCAGGTTGTCGTAGATCGTCAGCTCACCGCCGCCGACCTCGGCCGAGGCCCCCTCGGCGGCCTCGGCCGCCGCCCCCTTGAGACCGATCAGCTCCAGTTTGTAGGGCTCGTCGGCCAGCTCGGCGCGGGCGGCGTCCTCGTCGACCACCCGCCGGGCGAACCGCTGGCCCTTCTTGACGATCTCCTGCATCTTCTTCTCGATGCGCTTGAGATCCTCGGGCTGGAAGGGTTCGGCGACGTCGAAGTCGTAGTAGAAGCCGTCCCGGATGGGCGGGCCGATGCCCAGGCGGGCCCGGGGGAAGAGCTCCTGCACGGCCTGGGCCAGGACGTGGGCGGTGGAGTGCCGCAGGATGTCCAGCCCGTCGGGGGAGTCGATGGTGACGGGCTCGATCACCGCGCCGTCGGCCGCCTCCCGGGCCAGGTCGCACAGCGCACCGTCGATCCGCGCGGCGACGACGGAACGGTCGTCGGCGAAGAGATCGGCCGCCGTCGTGCCCCCGGTCACCACCCGCTCCTCCCGCTCGGAATCGCGTTGGATGATCACCCGCACCTCGGACACCGGTCTCTCCTGACGTTCGGCTTCGCGCTGTCACGCGCCGTGTGCGCGGCGGGGCCGCCGCGCCGCACGCATCGTACCGATCCCGGCGGGTCGGCCGCCGCCCGGCGCCGACGCCCCGGGACGGGCCCGGCGGTCCGGCCCGCAACGCCGGGGGACACCGCGGAACACCGGGGGACACGACAACGGGCCGACCCGTCTGCGACGGATCGGCCCGGTTCCGGTGGGCGATACTGGGATCGAACCAGTGACCTCTTCGGTGTGAACGAAGCGCTCTCCCGCTGAGCTAATCGCCCCGGGTGCCCTGCGGCACGGGAAGAACCATACAGGCACGTCCCGCTGCGACCAAATGCCGTCCCCACCGGGGGCCTCCGACCCACGGGGCGGACGCGACCGGCGGTGGACGACCGGCCCCGGCCGGCGGGGTCGTCACGAAAGCACATCGAAGCAAAAGGGCCGGAGACCGTGTCTCCGACCCTTCACAGCGTGACGGTGGGCGATACTGGGATCGAACCAGTGACCTCTTCGGTGTGAACGAAGCGCTCTCCCGCTGAGCTAATCGCCCGCTGCGAGATCTACGTTACCGCACTTGGGAGGTGCCCTCGCACCACCCCCGGACCGCCACCCCTCCGGATGCCCCGGGGATGCCGCCCGCCGGTCGGCTCCGTCCACAGCCATCGGGAGTAACCCGACAAATACGACTCCGCCATTCGAATGCTTTCAAACCTCGCAAACCTCTCAGAGTGGTTTACAACCACCGATTACGTGGCATCCCGATCTCGCCGACGTGCGAACCCCCGAGCGCACACTGAGCGAAAGGCCCTGGCGCTTATGAACACCACGGTCAGCTGCGAGCTGCACCTGCGCCTCGTCGTATCGAGCGAGTCCTCCCTGCCCGTCCCGGCCGGGCTGCGGTACGACACGGCGGACCCCTACGCCGTCCACGCCACCTTCCACACCGGAGCCGAGGAAACCGTCGAGTGGGTTTTCGCCCGGGACCTGCTGGCCGAGGGCCTGCACCGTCCCACCGGCACCGGCGACGTCCGGGTGTGGCCCTCCCGCAGTCACGGGCAGGGAGTGGTGTGCATCGCCCTGAGCTCCCCGGAGGGCGAGGCCCTTCTCGAGGCCCCCGCCCGTGCCCTGGAGTCGTTCCTGCGGCGCACCGATTCCGCGGTGCCGCCCGGCACGGAACACCGCCACTTCGACCTCGACACGGAGCTGTCCCACATCCTCGCCGAGAGTTGAACGCGCCCGCGCGGCGCGACGTCCGACTCGGGGCGACGGCGCACCGCGCGGTTCCGCGGCACGGACGCCCCGCCTTCCGGAGACCACCCCCGCGACCACGGGGGCGCCACCGGGAGGCGGGGCGGACGCGGGTCGACCGCCACGGGCGGGTCCGCGTGAAACGACGAGGGGTTAGAGTTCCCGGGATCGGCCATACCGCGATCCGAATCGGGAGCGACCCCAGTGCTCATCAACCACGACACGCGGTGCGCCCTGGGCCACGCGGTCGACCTCCTCAACACGGCACCCGGCGAGCACTCCTCCGAGGGGTTGGGGGACGTCCGGGCGCTGCGCGGGTTCGTGGAGACCCACGAGGTCAGCGGGGTGGACGCGGCCGGGCTCTCGGAACGGGACCTCGTGGCCGTCCACCTCGTCCGGGACCGTTTCGCCCGGGTCTTCGCCGCCCGGGACGACCGGGAGGCCGCCGAGCTCATCAACACGATGGTCGCCGAGGCGGGCACCACCCCCCAGCTGACCGACCACGACGGTCACGACTGGCACGTGCACTATTTCGCCCCCGGCGCCTCGCTGGCGGACCACCTGGCGGCCGACTGCGGCATGGCCCTGGGTTTCCTGGTGGTGGCCGGCGAGCGGGAACGGTTGCGCCGGTGCGAGGCGCCCGACTGCGGGCGTGCCTTCGTCGACCTCTCGCGCAACCGGTCCCGCCGCTACTGCGACAGCCGCACCTGCGGCAATCGCCTGCACGTCGCCGCCTACCGGGCGCGCCGGCGGGAGGCCGGGGCGACCGGCTGACGCCTCGGGCTCGACACCCGCCCCGACC
>NZ_VKHS01000809.1 GCF_014141525.1 Streptomyces calidiresistens | reverse complement strand
TCCCCCGGGGGCGCCCGTCCCCCGGGGGCGCCCGTCCCCCGGGGGCGGCCGGCCGAAATCCCGCCCGGGCCGCCCCTCACCCGTGGAACCATCCGCGCCCCGGCTGTTAGCCTCGGTGGGCAAGACGTCAGATGTCGCTGCTGATGGCAGTCGGGCCCGGGCGCACCGCCGCCCCACCCGGCCGAGGGGAAAGAAGGCCCTCCGACGGACGGACGACCGGTCACCGCCCCGGGAGGGCGGGGTCCGATCGGCCTGCCCACGTGTACGCCATCGATTCCGAGGAGTCGTTCGCCGCATGTCGAACACCCCCGTCACCGCCCCCGAGGGCTTCACCGACTACAAGGTCGCCGACATCTCCCTGGCCGCCTTCGGCCGCAAGGAGATCACCCTCGCCGAGCACGAGATGCCCGGCCTCATGGCGATCCGCGAGGAGTACGCCGCCTCGCAGCCGCTCGCCGGCGCCCGTGTCACCGGCTCCCTGCACATGACCGTGCAGACCGCCGTGCTCATCGAGACCCTGGTCGCCCTCGGCGCCCGGGTCCGCTGGGCCTCCTGCAACATCTTCTCCACCCAGGACCACGCCGCCGCCGCGATCGCCGCCGCCGGCATCCCGGTCTTCGCCTGGAAGGGCGAGACCCTGGAGGAGTACTGGTGGTGCACCGAGCAGGCCCTGACCTGGGAGGACGCCCCCACCGGCGGCCCCAACATGATCCTCGACGACGGCGGCGACGCCACCCTGCTCGTCCACAAGGGCGTCGAGTACGAGAAGGCAGGCTCCGCGCCGGACCCGGCCACGGCCGAGAACGACGAGCACCGCGTCATCCTGGAACTGCTCAACCGCACCCTGGCCGAGGCGCCCGGCAAGTGGACCAACCTCGCCTCGGAGATCCGCGGCGTGACCGAGGAGACCACCACCGGCGTCCACCGCCTGTACGAGATGTTCCGCGAGGGCAGCCTGCTCTTCCCGGCCATCAACGTCAACGACTCGGTCACCAAGTCGAAGTTCGACAACAAGTACGGCTGCCGGCACTCCCTGATCGACGGCATCAACCGCGCCACCGACGTGCTCATCGGCGGCAAGGTCGCCGTGGTCTGCGGCTACGGCGACGTCGGCAAGGGCTGCGCCGAGTCCCTGCGCGGCCAGGGCGCCCGGGTCGTCATCACCGAGATCGACCCCATCTGCGCCCTCCAGGCCGCGATGGACGGCTACCAGGTCGTCCGCCTCGAGGACGTCGTCGAGACCGCCGACATCTTCATCACCACCACCGGCAACAAGGACATCATCCTCGCCGAGCACATGGGCCGGATGAAGCACCAGGCCATCGTCGGCAACATCGGCCACTTCGACAACGAGATCGACATGGCCGGCCTCGCCGCCGTCCCCGGCATCGTCAAGGACGAGGTCAAGCCGCAGGTCCACACCTGGACCTTCCCCGACGGCAAGGTGATCATCGTCCTCTCCGAGGGCCGCCTGCTCAACCTGGGCAACGCCACCGGACACCCGTCCTTCGTGATGTCCAACAGCTTCGCCAACCAGACCATCGCGCAGATCGAGCTGTTCACCCGGGCCGCCGAGTACCCCCTCGGCGTGCACACCCTGCCCAAGCTGCTCGACGAGAAGGTCGCCCGCCTCCACCTGGAGGCCCTGGGCGCCCGCCTCACCGAGCTGCGCCCGGAGCAGGCCGCCTACATCGGCGTGCCGGTCGAGGGCCCCTACAAGCCCGACCACTACCGCTACTGAGCGGACACCGCACACCGCCGGGGCCGGCCGCCCCGCCGCTCCACCGCGCACCGGCGCGGGGGAGCGGCGGACGCGGTCGGCCCCGCGCCGTTCCCGCCCCCGCACACCCCTTACGGTGGGCCCATGCCCAGCGGTGTCTACGCCCTCCACGACCCCCGGGACGGCACGCCCCTGGGAACCGAACACTTCACCTGCGCCCCCGGCCCGGCCGGCTGGCGCTACACCGCCGACCGCAGAACCCCCGACGGGAAATCGGCGGGAGGTGTGGACCTGACCATCGACGCCCTCGGCCGTCCCGTCCGCCTGGAGGTGCGGACCACCGACTGGTGGGTGCGCGGCGGCCTCGACGCCGGCGGCACGCGCTGGGTGCGCGGCGACACCGACGGCCGCCGGGCCCGGGAGGGACACGCCCCCGGCGCCCGGGGCTTCACCGGTACCTCACCCGCCCACCTGGTCTCCCTCGCCCGCCTGGCGAC
Source organism: Streptomyces calidiresistens (assembly GCF_014141525.1). GTDB lineage: Bacteria > Actinomycetota > Actinomycetes > Streptomycetales > Streptomycetaceae > Streptomyces > Streptomyces calidiresistens. The sequence continues at coordinate 130 of NZ_VKHS01000809.1, read as the reverse complement.
CGCCGCGAGCGGTCCGCCCGGCGGGTCCGACACCCCGGCCCGCCGGTTCCGACTGGTGGAACTCACCGAACCCGTTCTGGGACCGGTCACCGTGGAGCGCCTGCTGCGCCCGGAGGCGGTGGAGACCCTG
>NZ_VKHS01000808.1 GCF_014141525.1 Streptomyces calidiresistens | reverse complement strand
CTCCTCCTCCCCGCCACCCGCCGATCCGGCGTCCAGTGAGAGCGTGCTGAAGCTGCGCATCGCCTCCATGCCCAGTCGGACCTCCTGTTCCGACAGGCCGGTGTACTCCACGATGCGGCCGATCGGCGGGCCGTACTCGTCCAGCCCGCAGTCCAGTTGGCGACTGGCCGCCCGCACCCGGTTGCGCAGTTCCTGGGTGTGGCGCGGGACGTGCACCCGCCACATGCAGTCCCGGAAGTGTCGCTTGACCTCACCGACGATCGTCGGGACGGCGAAGCTCTCGAAGGCGTTGCCCCGGGAGGGGTCGTAGCGCTCCACCGCCTTCACCAGGCCCAGTGCCGCCACCTGGCGCAGATCCTCCAGGTCCTCGCCGCGGCTGCGGTAGGTCAGCGCGATCCGATCGGCCATGGGCTTCCACGCGCAGACCACCCGACGGCACAACCGCTGCCGTTCCGGGCACGGCGGCAGCACGGCGATCCGCTCGAACTCCTCGCGGGTATCCGGCGCGTCGTGGTGCGCATGACGGCGGCCACGACGATTTCCGGACCCTCCCGGTATTTTCCCGGGGATTTCTCCGGGCATTATCGCCCCTCTTCGCCGACTCGACATCGAAACGGATGACGTGCGGACACCGGAGGAAGCACCGCGGGCCCCCGCACGCTTTTCGAGTGCGGTGCGTCACGGACCCCGAGCCACTCACGCCCGGCTCCATCGTGACCCCGATCACCCCCTTCCGCATCCGGAGACCTTTTCCGGTCGAAGAGGTTTCCCGACCGCCACAGCGGTCACCCGAGGAACATGAACCAGTCATCGAAGGGCCCGGGTGCCGCCGCCGGGCTCCCCATCCCGGAGTACGACCAGCTGACCCCGGGCGAGCTGGAGCACCGGATCCGCGCCCTGGAGCCGGAGGAGGTCGACCGACTCCTCGCGCACGAGCGGGAGCACGCCGATCGTCCGCAGGTGGTCAACCTGCTGACCGAGCGCCTGGGGCAGATGGAGGAGGGTTCCCCGCCCACGCCCGGCGGTGACCCGCGACCGGGGCACGCCGACAGCGGGCGCGGCGGATCCCCCGTTCACCCGCAGACCTCGCCCCAGCCCTTCCACTCGCCCCCTCACGGCACCCCGCAACAGCCGGCCAGGCCCAAGGCGGACGAGCGACGTCCGTGACCACCGACGCATCCCGACCGACGATCCCCTCCACCCCCGGTGAGCCGCTCACCGTCGGGGTGGAGGAGGAGTTCCTGTTGGTCGACCCCGGCAGCGCCCGCACCGCTCCGGTGTCCGAACGGGTCCTGGCACGTGTCGGGACCGACCCGTCACCGGACGGTGGCGGGTACCGGTTCGAACTCCACGCCACCCAGGTGGAGGCGTCCACCGGGGTGTGCACGGCCCTGACCGGCGAGCGGGGCGTCGCCGGTCAGCTGGCCGATCTGCGGGCCCGCCTGGCGGCGGCCGCCCGGGAGGAGGACGTCCTCCCGGTGGCCTCCGGCACGCCCGTCCTCGGTTGCGGGACACCGCACTTCACCCCCGGCGACCGCTACGGGCGCATCGCGGCCCACTACGCGGGGACCATGGAGCACTACGAGATGTGCGGTTGCCACGTGCACGTGGGGGTCCCCGACCCGGAGACGGCCGTGGCCGTGGTCAACCGGCTGCGTCCCTGGTTGCCGGTGCTCCTGGCCCTGTCCGTCAACTCCCCCCTGCACCGCGGGCGGGACCGCGGGTTCGCGAGCTGGCGGATCGCCGAGGAGATGCGTTTCCCCGGTGCCGGCGTACCGCCCTGGTTCGACTCCGCGACCCACCACCGCGCCGTCCTGGACCGCATGGTGGAGACCGGGGCTCTCGCCGATCACGGCATGACCTTCTGGCTGGCGCGCCCCTCCCCGCGCCATCCGACCGTGGAGGTACGGGTCGCCGACACCGCGCCCACGGTCGGCGAGGCCGTCCTGCAGGCCGGTCTGGTGCGCGCCCTGGTGCGCACCGCCCTCATCGACGCCGAACGGGGCGCCGCGCCCCCGCGTCCCGACGACCAGGAGACGGCCGCGGCCCTGTGGAACGCCGCCCGTCACGGCCTGGACGGCCCCCTGGTCCATCCCCGCACCGGACGGCTCGTCCCGGCCCGCGAGGCGGTGGCGGCTCTCCTGGAGGCGGTGACGCCCGCGCTGGAGGAGAGCGGTGACCTGCCCCTGGTGCGCCGGCTGCTCGACGGCCTGCGGGCCAACGGCACCGGTGCCGACCGCCAGCGTGCCGCCTGGCGGGAGGGCGGCCCCGCGGCGGTGATCGCGGCCTCGGCGATTCCCACCACCGGGGAGCCGGATGTGGTGTCCGGCCCCGGCGCCCCCCACGCC
>NZ_VKHS01000807.1 GCF_014141525.1 Streptomyces calidiresistens | reverse complement strand
CCGCCCTGCCGATCCTGCGGGACCCCGCCGACACCACCCCACCGCGCTTCGTCCGGCACGAGGAGACCCTGGAGCCGACCGAGTGGGCCGCCCTGCGAGCCCGGGCCGCCGAAGCCGGCGTCACCCCCACCGCGACCCTCCTCGCGGGTCTCGCGGTCGTATTGGAACGGTGGGGCGCGGGCGACCGCGTCTGCCTCAACACCACCGTCTTCGACCGTCCCGACGTGCACGGTGAGGCCGCCGACGTCGTCGGGGACTTCACCACCACCGCGCTGGTCGCCGGCCCGCGGTGGTCCCCCGGCCGACCCGGGGGCTTCGCGGCCCTCGCCGCCGAAACCGGCCGACGTTTCTGGGAGGACCTGGACCACGGTTCGGTCTCCGGGGTCGAGGTGGTGCGCGAGATGCTCCCCGGTGCCGGCGCCCCGGACACCGCCCCGGCGTTCCCGGTCGTCTTCACCAGCGGTGTCGGCCTGGCGGGCGAGGGACCCGCCCCGCACGCCTGGATCGGGCGGGAGGTGTACGGCGTCTCCCAGACCCCCCAGGTCCTGCTGGACCACATCGTCCGGGACGAGGGCGGACGCCTGCGGATCGCCTGGGACCACGTCATCGGTGCCTTCCCCGACGACTGGATACCCGCCCTGGCCGCAGCCCACGGCCGTTTGCTGCGCCGCCTGACCGACCCGGCGGCCTGGACCGACCCCTCACTGGGCTTCGACCCCTCCTTCCTGCCCGCCGAACCCCTCGACGTCAGCCCGTTCCCCGACGCCGACGGCCTGCTCGACGGTCCCCTCCGCGTCGCCGCGCGCCGCGGGCCCGACCGGCCCGCCGTGCACGCCCCCGGTGTCACCGTCACGCACGAGCGGCTCGCCGCCCTGGCGGAGGACTGCGCCGCACTGCTCGCCGCCCGGGGGGTGGGGCCGGGTGAACGCGTCGTCGTGGCCTGTGAGAAGACCCCGGCCCAGATCGCCGCCGTCCTCGGCGTCAGCCGGGCCGGCGCGGCCTACGTGCCGGTGGAACCCTCCTGGCCCGCCGCCCGGGTCGAGGCGGTGTGCCGCCGATCCGGGGTGCGGCACGCCCTGGTGGGACACGGAGTGGATCTGCCCTGGCCCGAGGGGGTCACGGTGCACCGCCTGGACGCCGCCGGACGGCCGACCGGTTCACCCGGCGGTACCGCCCCGACGGCGCCGGCCGGCGTCCCAGCGACCCCCGATGACCTCGCCTACACCATCTTCACCTCGGGCTCGACCGGAACCCCCAAGGGCGTGGACATCGAGCACCGTGCCGCCCGCACCACCGTGGACGACATCGTCGACCGCTTCTCGGTGACCGCGCGGGACCGGGTCCTGGCCCTGTCCGCGATCGGCTTCGACCTGTCGGTCTTCGACATCTACGGCGTCCTCGGGGCGGGGGGCTCGCTGGTCCTTCCCGACCCGGCCCGGCGCACCGATCCGCAGCACTGGCTCGAACAGGCCGGTCGGCACGGCGTGACCATCTGGAACACCGCGCCGGCGCTGCTGGAGATGCTGGTCGAGTACGCCGAGACGGAATCGGAGGTCGCCGCCGGGGCGCTGCGCACACTGCGCCTGGTGATGCTCTCCGGCGACTGGATACCGCTCAACCTCCCCGACCGGCTGCGCCGGCTCGCCCCCGGCGCCCGGTTCATGAGTCTGGGCGGGGCCACCGAGGCCTCGATCTGGTCCATCACCCATCCGGTCGAGCGGGTCGATCCGCGGTGGCGCAGCATCCCCTACGGGCGGGCCCTGCGCGGCCAGTCGTTCCACGTCCTGGACGAGGACGGCGCCCCCTGTCCGGTGGGCACGGCCGGCGAGCTGTACATCGGCGGCGACGGGCTGGCCCGGGGGTACACCGCCGACCCGGAGCAGACCGCCGAGCGCTTCGCCCCTCACCCCGTGCTGGGCGAACGCCTCTACCGCACCGGCGACCTGGGCCGCTGGACCCCCGCCGGGGTCATCGAGTTCCTGGGGCGCGCCGATCGGCAGGTCAAGATCCGGGGACACCGCATCGAACCGGGGGAGATCGAGGCGGTGCTGGGGCGCCACCCCGGGGTCCGACAGTGTCTGACGCTCGCCCGCCGGGGGAAGGACGGCAGGCCGCGCCTGATCGCCCACGTGGTGCCCCGGGACCCCGACCGGGCCCCGGACCCGGCCGACCTCGCGGCGTTCCTCTCCACCCGGGTGCCGGACTACATGGTGCCCCACCGCTTCGTGACGCTGGAGCGCTTCCCGGTCACGGCCAACGGCAAGATCGATCACGCCGCCCTGGCCGCGGCGGCCGAGGCCGCCCCCGGGGCGCCCGCGGACAACCGGGCCACGGGGGAGGGCGCGGCGG
>NZ_VKHS01000806.1 GCF_014141525.1 Streptomyces calidiresistens | reverse complement strand
CCGCACCGCCGACCGCCCCCGACGGGGGGAGGGACGGCGCCGGGGACTCCCCGCCGGTCGCCCCCGCTCCCGCGGCCTGAGCCCGGCCGGACTCAGGTGCCCACCGGGGTCCGGGCCCTCAGCGCCCCGGGGGGATCGTCGAGCACCGGCTGCCAGGCGAGTTCGGCCGCACCCACCAGGCTGCCGTGGTCGAGGGTGCCGGGGACGATGGAGACGCTGCCGCTGCGCCCCCACAGGCTGTGGTCCGCGACACCGGCGCGCAACCGGCCGGGATCGGCCTCCAGGAGGGCGCGGTGCAAGCCGCCCAGGACGATCCGGTCGGGGTTGAGGATGTTCACCAGACCGGCGAGTCCACGGGCCAAACGGTCGATCAGGGACCGGGTGGCACCGCGCACGGTCTCGTCGGCCCCGCCGCCGGGTCCCGCGGAGCGGGCCAGCGCGCACGCCTGGTCCAGCAGGGACCCGTCCGGCCCCGGCTCCCGACCCGCCGCCTCCAGCAGGGCCATCGGGTCGGTCTCCACGTCCAGACAACCCCGGCTGCCGCAGTGGCAGGGGCGACCGGCGGGATCGACGGTGAGATGTCCCACCTCCAGGGCCAGGCCCGCGCTGCCGGTGTGGAGACGACCGTCCAGGACCAGGGCGCCGCCGACCCCGCGGTGCCCGGTGGCCACGCACAGCAGGTCGCGGGCTCCGTGCCCCGCCCCGTGCCGGTGCTCCGCGAGGGCGGCGAGGTTCACGTCGTTGCCGCAGAATCCGGTGACGGGCACCCCGGCCTCATCCAGGCAGCGGGTGAAGATCTCCCGGACCGGGGATCCGGGCGGCCAGCGCAGGTGCAGCGGGTTGAGCGCGATGCCGTCCGGCTCGGTGACGGCCGAGGGCACCGCCAGGCCCGCGCCGACGCACCGCCGCCCGGTCTCCCGCAGCAGTTCCGCCCCCGCGGCGACCGCCTCGGCGAGCGCCACGGCGGGATCGGGGTGCACCTCCCCGCAGGCCGGGGCGGTGGCGACGATCCGACCGCCCAACCCGACCAGGGCCACCCGGAAGCCGTCGGCGTGGATCTGGACGGCGAGTGCCACCGGGCCGTCGTCGGCGATGGTCAGGCGGTGCGAGGGGCGCCCCTGGGAGCCGGCGGCGGCGCCCGGTCGGACGTCGACGGTGATCAGACCGAGGGTCTGCAACTCCCCGGCGACCGCGCCGGCGGTGGCCCGGGTGACGCCCAGTTCGGTGGTGAGCACGGCCCGGGTGGGAGCCCGGCCGGTGTGCACCAGTTCCAGGGCGGGGCCGAGGGCGTTGCGGCCTCTCTCCGGTTTGGTACGCGAGGTGGTCACGTGCCCATTCTCGCTTTGTGACCCCCATGAACAAAACGGCGGGTGTCCGCTTCCCGACCCCGTGCGCACGATTCGGGGGTTGGGCGCGGGGGGACCGACTGACAGAATCCGGGCATGGACATCAGGCTGCGGGACACGGACACCCTGATCGACATCCTGGCCGAGGAGGGCGGGAGACTGCGCGCCGCCGCCGAACTGGCCGGTCCGGACGCCGCCGTGCCGACCTGCCCGGGCTGGCGGGTGCGGGAACTGGTGCGTCATCAGGGGCGCGTGCACCGGTGGGCCGCCGCGCTGATCGCGGGGGAGGCACCGGGGCCGGAGGGTTCGTCCGCCGTGCCGGTGCCGGCGCCGGACGAGGAGCCCGACGAGTGGTACCGCGCCGGTCTCCGGGAGCTGGTGGCGCGGCTGCGCGCGCTCGACCCCGCCGCCGAACGCTGGACCTTCCTGCCGGGTTCGCCCTCCGCCCGGCACTTCTGGGCGCGCCGTCAGGCGCACGAGACGACCGTGCACCGGGTGGACGCCGAACTCGCCGCGGGCCGGCGACCGTCGCCCATCGGAACGGCGGTCGCGCTGGACGGTATCGACGAACTGCTGACCGGCTTCCACTCCGGCAGCCGCAGCCGGGCCCGGGCGGAGAAGCCGGTGACGCTGGGGTTGCGGGCCTCCGACGCGCCGGGGGCGGAATGGACGGTGCACCTGACCACCGACCCGCCGCGGGTGGTCGGCCCCGGGTCCGGTGACGCGGCCGCCCGGGTCGAGGAGGCCGACTGTCTGATCACCGGGCCCGCCTCCCGGTTACTCCTGTTGCTGTGGAACCGGGACACGGTGGACGACCCGCACGGGCGACCCGCCCCCGGGGACCCGCTGATCCTCACCGGCGACCCCGGTCCCGCCCACCTGTGGCGCGACACCGCCGGGGTCTGACCGGTTTCCCGGGCGACGGACCCGTGACGCCCCCGCCCCGCCGTCCCGGGCGGCCACCCGCCGGTCCATCGCCGGCCGGGACGGCGGGGCGGGGGCGTCACGGG
>NZ_VKHS01000805.1 GCF_014141525.1 Streptomyces calidiresistens | reverse complement strand
GGGGTGGGGGGCTCGGGGAGGCGCAGCAGCCGGGTCACCATCGCGCCGACCCCCGCCTTGTCGGCCCGGCCGCTGCCGGTCACGGCCGCCTTGACCTCGCTGGGGGTGTGGAGGGCGACCGGCAGGTCCCGGCGCGCCGCGCAGAGCATGGCGACCGCGGCGGCCTGGGCGGTTCCCATGACGGTGCTGACGTTGTGCTGGCTGAAGACCCGCTCGACGGCGACGCAGTCGGGCCGGTGCTCGTCCAGCCACTCCTCCATCCCCCGCTCGATCCGCAGGAGTCGCCGGGGGGTCGGGTCGTCGGCCGGGGTGCGCACGACGCCGAAGGCTCCCATGCGCAGGGGGCGTCCCGGTGCTCCCTCGACCACGCCGAGACCGCACCGGGTGAGCCCCGGGTCCACTCCGAGCACCCGCACTCCGTCGTCCTCCCCTGATCGCCCCGGTCCCCGGCCGTCCCGGGGCTCCGATGTCCCGCCTCGTCCCTCCGCGCGGTGTCCGCGCCGGCCGCCGGTACCGGACGGGCCGGGGCCGGCCGGGCGACCACCGACGATCCGTCGGGGTCGTCACCGGGGCGGGCGGAACACGCCGGGTCCTGCCGGCAGGCTAACGCGCCCCTCCGACAATCGCCCGGAGGAGGGATGACGGCGTGCCGATGACACGCCCCCGCGCGGACGCGGACGCGGCTTCCGCGCCGGGGGACGGTGCGGAAGCCGCGTCCGCGGTGCGACACGGCGGGCGGGAACGGTGCCGTCCCGCGGACGGGTCAGGCGTCGACCGCGGCCATGACCTCGTCGGAGACGTCGAAGTTGGCGAAGACGTTCTGGACGTCGTCGCTGTCCTCGAGGGCGTCGATCAGTTTGAAGATCTTCCGGGCGCCCTCCTCGTCCAGCTGCACCTGCATGGTGGGGACGAAGTTGGCGTCCGCGGAGTCGTAGTCGATCCCCGCCTCCTGGAGGGCGGTGCGCACCGCCACCAGGTCGGTGGCCTCGCTGAGCACCTCGAAGGTGTCACCGAGGTCGTTGACCTCCTCGGCGCCGGCCTCCAGGACCGCCGCGAGCACGTCGTCCTCGGTGAGCCCGCCGCGCGGGACGATGACCACGCCCTTGCGGTTGAAGAGGTAGGACACCGATCCCGGGTCGGCCATCGACCCGCCGTTGCGGGTCATCGCGACGCGGACGTCGGAGGCGGCCCGGTTGCGGTTGTCGGTCAGGCACTCGATGAGCAGGGCGACGCCGTTGGGGCCGTAGCCCTCGTACATGATCGTCTCGTAGTCGGCGCCACCCGCCTCCAGGCCCGCGCCGCGCTTGACCGCGCTGTCGATGTTCTTGTTGGGAACCGAACTCTTCTTGGCCTTCTGGATGGCGTCGTACAGCGTGGGGTTGCCGTCCGGGTCGGCACCCCCCATCCGCGCCGCGACCTCGATGTTCTTGATCAGCTTGGCGAAGAGCTTGCCGCGCTTGGCATCGATCACGGCCTTCTTGTGCTTGGTGGTTGCCCACTTGGAGTGGCCGGACACAGCCTCGCCCCTTCGATGTCACCTACGAACCGACGGGCCGATACTACCCCCGGACGTTCACCCGGCCGGTACCGTGCGGACCGGTTCCGGTCGGCCGCCGGCCCCCGATCCACGGCGCCCGGGGATCACCGCCGGGCCGGTGGGTCCCTCCCCGGCACCGGGCGCGGCGGCGCCGTCGGGAGCGGGGAGGGCGTCGCGCACCATCCCCACGAACAGCCCGTGCACCCGGTGGTCCCCGGTCAGCTCGGGGTGGAAGGCGGTGGCCAGCAGCACGCCGGACCGCACCGCCACGGGGTGTCCGTCGTGCACCGCCAGCACCTCGACCCCGGGACCCGCCCGCTCGACCCACGGGGCCCGGATGAAGACGCCCTCCACCGGGCCGCCCGCCACACCGGCCATCGCGACCGGGGCCTCGAAGGACTCGTTCTGCCGACCGAAGGCGTTGCGCCGCACGGTGATGTCGAGGCCGCCGATGGTGCGCTGACCGGAGCGGGGGTCCTCGATGGCCTCGGCGAGCATGATCATCCCGGCGCAGGAGCCGTAGGCGGGCATTCCCGCGGCGACCCGCTCGCGCAGCGGTTCCAACAGGTCGAAGGCCTCGGCCAGTTTGGAGATGGTGGTGGACTCCCCGCCGGGGATCACCAGCGCGTCGACGGCCGCCAGTTCGGCGGGCCGGCGCACCGGGACGGCACGGGCCCCCGCCGCGTCGAGGGCGGCGAGGTGTTCGCGGACATCGCCCTGGAGGGCGAGGACACCGATGACGGGGGTGGACACGGGTGGCGCACCTTTCCCGGGAGGGGCCCCGGACGGCGGGGACGGGCACGGAGGGGCCGGGGAACGGA
>NZ_VKHS01000804.1 GCF_014141525.1 Streptomyces calidiresistens | reverse complement strand
GGCCCCGGGGGCGGGGGCCGGGGAGGGCGCGACGGAGGGCTGCCCGCCGGGCAGATCGCTCACCAGCGGTTCCAGTTCGGCCCGGGTGCGGGCCCGGTAGACCGCGTCGATGCGTTCGGAGTGCTCCTCCGCGTCCAACCGGCCCTCGGCGAGGGCCTCGCGGAGGATCTCCGCCACGCGGTCGCGATCGGCGTCGGAGGCACGTATCGCGGGGGGCTTCACCGGGCTGTCGGCGGGAGCGGGACGGCGGTCCCCCTCGTCCTCGGGGCGCTGTTCGGTCACCCCGTCAGGATAGCCAACGCGATACATCGCGACCAGTCCATCCGGGGCGAGTCGGGGAACGACCGCTCATCCCTCCGCGTCGACGCCCTCGGTCACGGGGACCACCGCCCCCGGCGGGAGGTCCATCTCGAACCAGACCAACTTGCCGGTGCCCAGCCGGGTGGCGCCCCAGGTGCGGGCCAACTCCTCCACCAGGAAGAGCCCCCGGCCGCCCTCCTCGTCCGGCTCGGCGCGGCGGGGCCGCGGCAGGAGCGGCACGTCGTCCCCGACCTCGCAGCGCAGCGAACCGGAGCGCAGCAGCCGCAGCGTCACCGGGCGTTCGGCATATCGAACGGCGTTCGTCACGACCTCGCTGACCAGGAGCTCCGCGGAGTCGAGAAGATCCTCCAGGCCCCAGCGGCGCAGGCTCTCGCGGACCAGCCGTCGGGCGTCGCGCACCGACTCCGGCGCGGGCGGCATGCGCAGGGCGGCGACGTTCTCCTGGTCGATGCCCTCCAGCCGGGCCACCAGAAGCGCGATGTCGTCGTCCCGGTCGCCGGGGCCGACGATGTCCAGGATCTCGTCGCACATCGGCTCCAGCGGCGCGGCGGCACCGGGCCGGGTCATCCGGGCGATGTCGGTGAGCTTCTCCCGCAGGAACGCCACGCCCTCCATGACGTCGCGGGTGCGGGACTCCACCAGGCCGTCGGTGTAGAGCACCAGGGTGGAGCCGGGCGGGGCCGGGATGTCCTCCACCGACTCGAAGTCCACCCCGCCCACGCCGATCGGCGCGTTGGGCGGCAGGTCGATCAGCTCGGTGGTGCCGTCGGCCAACAGCAGCACCGGCGGCGGGTGGCCGGCGTTGGCGGCGGTGATGGTGCGCTCCACCGGGTCGTAGACCGCGTACAGGCAGGTGGCCATCCGGTCGCTGCCCAGGCGCTGCGCCTGCTCCTCCAGGTGGTGCAGGACCTCCTGCGGGGGCAGGTCGAGCCCGGCCAGGGTCTGCACGGTCGTGCGCAGCTGCCCCATGATGGCGGCGGAGGTCGTGGAGTGGCCCATCACGTCGCCGACGACCAGCGCCACCCGGCTGCGCGGCAGCGGGATCGCGTCGTACCAGTCGCCGCCCACCCGGGCGGACTGGGCCGCGGCGGCGTAACGACGGGTCAGTTTCACCCCGGGCGAGGTGGGCAGGGTGTCCGGCAGCATGGTGCGCTGCAGCTCGTCCGCGATGGACGCCTCCCGCCCGTACAGCACCGCCTTGTCCACGCCCAGGGCGGCGTGGGTGGCCAGTTGCTGGGCGACCTGGAGGTCGTCGCGCTCGAAGGCGTCTCGGTGGGTGCCGCGCAGCAGGACGGTCACGCCGATCACCCGGCGCCGGCCGCGCAGGGGCGCGATGACGGCGCGGTCGTCCTCGGGCAGCCCGATGTTGCCGGTGAGCTCCCGCAGCGCGGCGCGCGCGGTGGGCGACTCGGCGAAGACCGGGCGCACCGCCCGCAGCACCTCGCCCAGCGGGCCGGTGGGATCGAGTTCCACGCGCGGGTTGGCGCCGCTCCAGGAGGGCAGCACGGGTTCCTCGACCGTCCCGCCGCTCTCCTCCCGCATGCGCACGACACCCTCGGGGAGCCGGTCGATGCGGCGCAGCCGCAGAACCACCCGATCGGGGGGCGCCTCGTCGCCGACGGGCAGGGGGTCCTGGAGGTAGACCAGGATGGCGTCGGCGAAGGTCTGCACGGTCGCCCGGCACAGGCCGAGGACGATCTCGTCCAGGTCGTTGCCGCGGGCGATGCGGCGGGTGGCGGAGCCGATGAAGCGCAGGCGGTCGGCGTGGGAGAGCGAGCCGGTGCCGATGCCGTACCGCACCGTCCCGCCGTGTCCGCCGGCGGAGGCGGTCGCGTCGCCGTTGCCGCCGACCGCGGCCACGGCCTCCGTGCGCGGGCCCTCGTCGCCGGCCGGTTCCGCCAGCAGCCGGGCGTGCGGGACGGACGCCGTGTCGGCGGGCGCGGACGGGGGTGTCCGGTGACCGGCGGGCTGCGAGGGGGTCGGATCCGTCACGAGGGGGTGTCCATCCGTCCGGGTGGGATCTGGTGTGCCGCTGTCTC
>NZ_VKHS01000803.1 GCF_014141525.1 Streptomyces calidiresistens | reverse complement strand
GCCCCCGCGGTCCGCCGCCCCGGGACACCGGCCCGTGACCATCCGCTTCCGCCCGGTGCCGGGCCGGAGCGGGGCCTCGCCGCCGGCCGAAATTCTTCCCTCCTTTCCGCGTCCCACTGCTCGCCGAACGCCCGAATGTGTGCATATGGTGAGACAAATGCGTTCCGACGATGTGCTGACCGCCGTGGAGACCGGCCTGTGGCAGTGGGATCACGCCACGGGCCTGATCACGTTGGACGCCGTCGCGGCCCGGCTGATGGGGCTACCGCCCCGCTCCACCACCCTCAGTGAATCCGCCATGCGCGCCCGCGTGCACGTCGAGGACTGGATCGACCTGCACCGCGTCGCCGGCATGGCCGCCGCCGAGAACCGCACCGCCGAGGTCCGCTTCCGCGTCCTGGCCCGCAACGGCAGCGTCCGCCGCACCCTGCGGGCCCGCATCCACTCCGAGGGCGACAGCGGCGACTTCGCCCTCAGCGGCCTCATCGAGGAGGTGGACGGCGACCGCTCCGAGGAGGGCCGCCGCTCCGGCGACTGGAGACTGTCCCGCGAGGCCTTCCTCCTCGACGCCGGACGCGCCCTGGCCGAGGCCCGCACCACCGGCGAGGTCCTGCGCGTCGCCGGCCGCCTCGCCCTGCCCGGCTTCACCCCCAACGGTCTGGCCGTCTTCGGCGTCGAGGGCGAACGCCTGCGCGTCCTCGGGTATCACGGCTACCCCGTGGAAACCCCCGAGGACGAGGCCCGCGTCAAACGCCTCTTCCGGCTCACCGTCGGCTCCGACTACCCCGCCGCCGAGGCCATCCGCACCGGCCGCGCCCTGTACATCCGCTCCCCCGCCGAATACGAACGACGCTTCCCCGAGGCCTGGCAGGTCATCCGCGGCTTCGGCCGCAAGGCCTGGGCCTACCTCCCGCTCACCGCCGGCGGCCGAACCATCGGCGCATGGCTCGCCGGCTTCCCCCACCGCGTCTCCTTCACCCCCGACGAACGATCGGTACTCACCACCGTGGCACGCATGCTCGCGCAGGCTCTCGCCCGGACCCACACCCTCGAGTCCGAGCGGGAACTCTCCGCCGACCTCCAACACACCATGGCCCCCCTCGGCAACCCCGAGGTCCCCGGTGTGCAGATCACCACCCGCTACGTCCCCACCGGGGGCGGACTCCAGATCGGAGGCGACTGGTACGACGTCATCCCCCTGCCATCCGGCCGGGTCGCCCTCGTCATCGGCGACGTCCAGGGCCACGACGTCCGGGCGGCGGCGATCATGGCGCAACTGCGCATCGCGCTGCGCGCCTACGCCTCCGAGGGCCACCGGCCCGACGCCGTCCTCTCCCGCGCCTCCCGCTTCCTCGCCGGGGTCGCCACGGGCACCGACGCCCGCTTCGCCACCTGCCTCTACCTGGAGGCCGACCCGCGCACCGGCACCCTCGACGTCGCCCGCGCCGGCCACCCCGACCTGGCCGTCCGACTACCCGACGGCTCCACCACCCTGCGCCCCACCGCCGGCGGCCCCCCGCTCGGCGTCCTCGACGAATGGGCCTACCCCACCACCCGCATCTCCCTCCAGCCGGAGGAGGTGCTGTTGATGTGCACCGACGGCCTGCTGGAGACCGGCGGCCACGACCTGCACACCGGCTGGATACGCCTGCGGGCCGTCCTGGAGAACCACTCCGCCGACGACCTGGAGAAACTCGCCGACTCCATCGTCCAGGCCGTCCACGGACCACCCTCGCACCGACTGACCGGCCCGCTCACCGACCGCCGCGAGGACGACATCGCCCTGGTGATGCTCCGCCGCCCCGCCCCCGTCGGCGCCGGCGCGCTGCGCCGCACCGTGCTCTCCGTCGCCCAGGCCGAACCGGCCCGCATCGCCGAGGCCCGCCGCCAACTCGCCGGCCTGCTCCGCGACTGGTCCGACCCCGAACAGATCGACGGGGCGGTGCTCATGCTCTCCGAGATGCTGGCCAACGTCCTCGTGCACACCGACAGCGACGCCATGGTGGTCGCCGAACTGAGCGGACCGATGGGCGAACGCCTGCTGCGGGTCGAGGTCACCGACACCAGCGACGAACTGCCCCACCGCCGCGAACCCGGCGAGCTGGCCTCCTCGGGACGGGGGCTGCTGCTCATGGAGTGCCTCTCCGACGCCTGGGGCGTGGACCCGCGCGGCGACGGCAAGACCACCTGGTTCGAACTCGGCGAACCCGCCCGCCCCGCCCCGACGGCCGAGGGGGCCGCCGGCGCCGGTGCCGGGGCCGGTGCCGCGACGGAACACACCTCGGAACGGTGGGACCCGGCGATCGCGACCCACGTGCCGGACACCCCCCGGGCCACCCGGGTGGCCGGCGACCTCCCCGGTGACCC
>NZ_VKHS01000802.1 GCF_014141525.1 Streptomyces calidiresistens | reverse complement strand
GTGATGGGGGACATGACGCACATTGTGCCGCCGATCCGCCCTCCCGCGCCCCTCGGCGACCGACCGCCCCGGCTCGCGCGCTCCGGCGCGGGGGCGCGCCGCCCTCCGGGGTTCCCCCACCGGTGGCCCGGGGGCCACCACGACGCAACCCGGCCGGGGCGATGGGACGTTTATGCTCGACCCATGTCCCCCGCGACATCGGACCGACAGCCGCTCGCCGCCCCCGCGACCGCCCCCGACCCGCGGGCCGCGGCCTTCTTCGACCTGGACAACACCGTCATGCAGGGGGCAGCCCTCTTCCACTTCGGGCGGGGGCTGTACAAACGGAAGTTCTTCCGCAAGCGGGAGCTGGCGCGCTTCGCCTGGCAACAGCTGTGGTTCCGGACCGTGGGCTCCGAGCACGCCGGTCACATGGCCGACGTCCGCGACAACGCCCTGTCCATCGTGCGCGGACACCGGGTGTCGGAGCTGATGGAGATCGGCGAGGAGATCTACGACGAGTACCTCGTCAAGCGCATGTGGCCGGGCACCCGCGAACTGGCCGGTGCCCACCTGGAGGCCGGGGAGCGGGTCTGGCTGGTGACCGCCGCCCCCGTGGACATGGCCGGGATCATCGCCCGCCGCCTGGGGTTCACCGGCGCGCTGGGCACCGTGACCGAGTCGATCGACGGCGTCTACACCGGCCGTCTGGTCGGCGAGCCCCTGCACGGCCCGGCGAAGGCGGTGGCCGTGCGCGCGCTCGCCGCCGCCGAGGGCCTGGACCTGGCCCGCTGCGCCGCCTACAGCGACTCCGCCAACGACCTGCCGATGCTGTCCCTGGTGGGCCGGCCGCACGCGATCAACCCGGACGGCCGGCTGCGGGCCCACGCCCGGGAGCACGGCTGGCTGCTGCGGGACTACCGCACCGGGCGCAAGGCCGTGCGGGTGGGGGTGCCCGCCGTGGCGGGGGCCGGTGCCGTCGCGGGCGGCGCCCTCGTCGCACTGGCCAACCGCCGCCGGCGCCGCTGACCACCCGCGGCCCCGGGGCCCTTCTCCCCGGGGGTGCGGGCCGCGTTCCGGATCCCCTCGCGACCCCGCCGCGGGCCCCGGGACCGCGCACGCGTTCGCGCCGGGTGCTCGACCGCGGCGGGGCGCGGGGGCGGCACCGACGACCGCGGGACGGCGGATCGGGGTGATCGCCGATGTCGTTCCGGGGCCGGCGGGAAGGCCCCGCCCCGCCGGCCTCCGGGCCTCCCCCCTCGGGCCCCGTTTCCCTCGGTCCGTCCCCGTGGAAACCGGCCCACCGGCGCGCCGTTTCGGCCACGCCGTCGTTTCCCGCCTTCAAAACGACAGTTTCAATCGCCAATTGATCAGATTTGGCATGGCGTTCCCCTGGCGCGACACCCCCAAACCGTAAGCACTCGAACGCAAACGGCGACTTTCGCAACCAGGCGTAGCACGTCCGGCACAAAGGGTTATTCTCCTCGGACGCCCCGGCTCCCGCCCGCCCACCAGGTGACGGGTTCCGGTCCCCGTACTGCACGTGTTCGAACGCTCTGCCTCTGGGAGTCCCGTGTACCCACACGTCCGGGCTGACGCCTCGGGCCTGGCCGCACTGCGCACGGCGGTCGCCCCCCACCTGCGCGCCCTGGCCGCGGTCGCGCACCCCGGCCCCGTCCTCGCCGGCCCCGCCTACGCGCTGGCCGAGGACGCCCCCGGCCACGCCCCCGTCCGCGGTCGCGCGGCGAGCCGCGCGGGCGGCGGGCGGGGCGGCGCCTCCACCGTGCCCGCCACCCGTCGCCCCACCGCCGACGACGGGGCCGTCTGCACCATCGATCTGGTGGAACGGGCCAAGTCGGGCGAGGGCGAGGCCTTCGGCCTGCTCTTCGACCACTACTCGGACACCGTCTACCGCTTCGTCTACTACCGCGTGAACAACCGCGCCACCGCCGAGGACCTGACCAGCGAGACCTTCCTGCGCGCCCTGCGCCGGATCGGCACCTTCACCTGGCAGGGGAAGGACTTCGGCGCCTGGCTGGTGACCATCGCCCGCAACCTGGTCGCCGACCACTACAAGTCCAGCCGCACCCGCCTCGAGGTGACCACCGGGGAGATGCTCGACCCCGACGAGATGGTGCGCAGCCCCGAGGACTCGGTGCTGGAACACCTGTCGAACACCGCCCTGCTCGACGCGGTGCGCCGGCTCAACCCCCAGCAGCAGGAGTGCGTCACCCTGCGCTTCCTCAGCGGTCTGTCGGTCGCCGAGACCGCCCGGGTGATGGGGAAGAACGAGGGCGCCATCAAGACCCTCCAGTACCGGGCCGTGCGGACCCTCGCCCGCCTGCTCCCCCCCGACCTGCGCTGACCCGGCACCGTCCCACCCGGCACCGTCCCTCCG
>NZ_VKHS01000801.1 GCF_014141525.1 Streptomyces calidiresistens | reverse complement strand
CGGGGGTGGCTCCGCGGGTCTCGTGGGGGCCTGCGCCGCCGGCGCCCGCGGGTTGCGGGTGCGAACGGGTGGGGAGAGTCGGCGCCGAGTGCATGGGAGCGCTCCCACGATGTGACGCAATATCCCCGTGGAACCCCGGTGCGTCAAGGGGTCCCGCGCCCCCGCTCCCGGGCAGGGCGCGGCGATCGCGTCCGTGTCACGCCGGGGGCGACCGACGCGTCCGCCGGCCGCCCCCGGCTCCACGCCCGCCCGGGGCCGACCGGTCGTCCCGTGCCGACCGGCCCCGGCGGGCCGTCTCACCCCGGGCGTCTCACACCCGGGTGTCTCACACCCGGGCGGGCCGCACCGGGTGCCGGGCCGCGTGATCGGTCAGCCGCTCCCGGTTCCACTCGCCCTCGGCGACCACCAGGCGGTACGCCAACCGCAGCTCGCCCTCCGGGGGGACCGTCACCTCCTCGTGGAAGGCCAGCGAGGGGTTGACCGCGGCGAACGGCTCGCTGCGCACGAACCACACCGTCTGCGGATCGGCGGCCTGGAACAGCAGGGTCGCCGCGCGGTCCACCTCGTCGTGCCGACCGGTGAACGCCAGCCAGGGAGCGGCGCGGCCCATCATCTCCGGACCGCCGAGGTTTCCCGGCCCGATCACCGTGCCGCCGGTGAACGACCGCGGCCCGCGCCAGAAGAAGCCCGCGTACCCCGCCATCGGCCGGCCCCGGGTGGTGGGGCTGCCGAAGACCAGGTCCTTCCCCCGCACGTTGCGCAGCACCGTGGTGAAGTTCAGCGCCCACCACCCCTCTCCGGGGGTCCCGGCCTCCACCTCCAGCACCCGGGTCTCGTCCACCCAGTGCTCCCCGCCCTGCGTCCACCAGGTCAGGCGCTCCACCCCCGGCGCGGTCCACTCCTCGTGGCGCATGGTCCCGGCGTTGGGCAGGTCCACGTACTCCCGTTCCGGGTCCACGTAGGTGCCGCCGCCCCAGAAGTTCTCCCCGGAGACCCAGGGGGCGGTCATCTGCACCCCCTTGTGCCAGACGTGATCGTGCGGCCGGTACGCCGTCACCGTGTCACCGGCCGTCGTCCGCAACGGGTGCAGGTAGGGCTTGGGCGACTCGAACAGCGCCATCCGGGGGCGGTAGTGGTACCGGGCCACCTCCACGCCCCCGACCCTCGCCGACACCTCGGTGCCGTTGTCGTGCAGCGGCACCGGGGTCGCGCCGTTCCCGGCCACCCGCCCGTCGTTCCGCTCCGCACCGCCGTCCTCGAAGGCGTTCACAGCGTCATCCCTCCGTTCATCCGGGCGTGGAACCGGCCGAACTCCGGGTGATCCGGGGTCAACTCCTTCCGGAACACCGGACGCCCGGTGAACGCGGAGGCGTACAGGCCGGTGATCAACTCCACCGTGCGGCGCGCTTCCTCCCCGCCGACCGGTGGACGTTCGCCGCGTTCCAGGGCGTCCAGCACCGCCCCCAACTGGGCGCCGTGCGAGCCGGACACGTCCTCCCCCGGGTCCCACGCCGGGGAGTCGCACGACCAGTCGGCGTTGCGGTAGCCGTACAGGTGGCGCAGCTCGACGGTGGCGTCGGTGAGGTCGAACCGCAGGTAGCTCTCCTCGCGACGGGACAGCAGGCTGTTGACCACCGTCGCCATCGCCCCGTTCGCGAAACGGATCAGCGCGGTGGAGACGTCCTCGGTCTCCACGTCCCGGTCCAGCCGCCCGGCCATCGCCCGGATCTCCTCCCACTCCCCGAGGACCGAGAGCATCAGATCCATCTGGTGGATGCCGTGGCCCATGGTCGGCCCCCCGCCCTCGGTCTCCCACCGGCCGCGCCAGGGCACCTCGAAGTACTCCTGCGGCCGATACCAGGTGGTGTCGCAGCGGACCACCAGGGGCCGCCCCAGGGTGCCGCGCTCCACCAGCTCCCGCAGGTGCCGGGCGCCGGAGCCGAAGCGGTGCTGGAAGACCACGGCGGCGTACCGGCCGGTCTCCCGCTCGGCCGCCGCGATCGCCTCGTACTCGGCCATCGACAGGCACAGCGGCTTCTCGCACCACACGTGCGCCCCGGCGCGCAGACAGGCGATCACCTGCTCGGCGTGGAGGAACGGCGGGGTGCACAGGTGCACCAGGTCGGGACGCTCGGCCTCCAGCATCCCGGCGAGGTCGGCGTACCCGGCCGGGACGGAGTGCTCGGTCCGGAAGGCGGACAGCCGGGTGGCGTCGGGGTCCACGGCCGCGACCGGGCGGGCGCGGTCGGCGTGCCCGGCCAGGGCCGGCATGTGGCAGATACCGGCGATTCCTCCGGTGCCGACGACGGCGACGCGGATCATGCGGCGGCTCCTTCTCCCGGTCGGGGCGGGCCCGCGGCCCGGGATGTGGGGGTGGAG
>NZ_VKHS01000800.1 GCF_014141525.1 Streptomyces calidiresistens | reverse complement strand
GTGGGCTCCGAGACGTGTATAAGAGACAGGGACCGAGGGGCGGCCGGGGCGGCGGCCCGGCTGGGAGCCGCGCCCCGGGCGGGTGCCGCCCGCCCACCGGAGCCGTTGGCGGCGGGTACTCCTCGGCTCGGTGGCGGCGCTGGTGGTCGCCGCGGGGGGCGTGCTGGTCGCCGGGTACCTGCTGGTGGACATCCCCCGCCCGAGGGAGGCCGCGGCGGCGCAGGCCAACGTCTGGCTGTACGCGGACGGCTCCCTGTTGGCCCGCACCGGGGAGGTGAACCGGGAGAACGTCTCCCTGGAGCGGGTGCCCGAGCACGTGCGGATGGCCGTCCTGTCCGCCGAGGACCGGGACTTCTACACCACCTCCGCCATCGACCCCAAGGGGATGGCCCGGGCCGCCTGGCGGATGCTGCGCGGCGAGGCCCGGCAGTCGGGCTCCACCATCACCCAGCAGTACGTGAAGAACTACTACCTGGACCAGCGGCAGACCCTCTCCCGCAAGGGCCGGGAGTTCTTCATCGCGGTGAAACTGGACCGCGAGGTGTCCAAGGACGAGATCCTGGCCGGCTACCTGAACACCAGCTACTTCGGGCGCGGCGCCTACGGCGTGCAGGCCGCCGCGCGGGCGTACTACGACAAGGACGTGGAGGAGCTCGGGATCGGCGAGGGCGCCTACCTGGCCGCCCTGCTGAACGCCCCGAGCCTGTACGACGTGCGGGTGGCCCCCGAGCGGCGGGACCGGGCCCTGGCCCGGTGGGAGTACGTGCTGGACGGCATGGTCTCCCGGGGCTGGCTGAGTCCCTCGGAGCGGGCCGCCACCACCTTCCCCGAGCCGGTGGAGCCTCCCGTGCCCGCCGGGCTCTCCGGGCAGCGCGGCTATCTGGTCGAGGCGGCCCGCGCCCATCTGCTGGACAGCGGGGCGTTGGACGAACGGCGCCTGGCCGCCGGGGGGTTCCGGATCACCACCACCTTCGAGCCGGAGAAGCAGGAGGCGCTGGCCCGGGCGGTCGCCGAGCAGTTGTCGGAGCGGCTGGACCCGGACCGCCCGCAGGACGCGACCCTGCGGACCGGTGCGGCCTCGGTGGAGCCGGGGACCGGCCGGGTGGTGGCCATGTACGGGGGCGTGGACTACACCGAGCAGTACCTGAACAACGCCACCCGGCGGGACTACCAGGCCGCCTCCACCTTCAAACCGTTCGTCTACGCGGCGGCCCGGGAGCACGGCGCGGTGACCCGTTCCGGGACGCCGATCGGGCCGTACACGCAGTACGACGGAACCAGCGGACGGCCGGTGGTGGGTCGGGACGGGCTGCACACCGGCTGGGCCCCGGCCAACGAACGCCACACCGACCACGGCACGCTGACGGTCGGGCGGGCGATGGACCTGTCGGTGAACTCCGTCTTCGCCCAGTTGGGCGTGGACGTGGGACCCGAACTGGTCCGCGAGACCGCGATCGCGCTGGGGCTGCCGGAGGAGACGCCGGGGCTGACCGAGGCCGGGCAGTCGATCTCCCTGGGTACGGCGACGCCCAGCGCGCTGGACCTGGCGGGCGCCTACGCCACCCTGGCGGCCCGGGGCGAGCGGCACCCGGTGGTGACGGTGGACTCGGTGACCCGGGACGGCAGTCCGGTGGAGCTGCCCCGGCCGCGGCCGGAACGGGCGGTGAGCCGGGCGGCGGCGGACTCGACGACGGCGATCCTGCGCGGCGTGGTGGAGAGCGGCACCGGCACCGCCGCACTGGCCGCCGGGCGTCCGGCGGCGGGCAAGACCGGCACGGCCGAGCAGGACAAGGCGGCCTGGTTCGCCGGGTACACCCCG
The DNA here is from genome assembly GCF_014141525.1 of Streptomyces calidiresistens. Taxonomy (GTDB): domain Bacteria; phylum Actinomycetota; class Actinomycetes; order Streptomycetales; family Streptomycetaceae; genus Streptomyces; species Streptomyces calidiresistens. The sequence continues at coordinate 563 of NZ_VKHS01000800.1, read as the reverse complement.
GAGCTGGCGATGGTGGTCGGGGTGTTCGGCCAGGACCCGGTCAGCGGGGCCCAGGTGCCGATGTACGGGGCCCTGGGCGAGGAGCGGATCGGTGGCGGCGGGGTACCGGCCCGGATCTGGGCCCGCTACACGGAGTTGGCGCTGGCCGGGGAGCCGGTGCGGGACTTCGAGCCGGAGACGGGCCGGGCCGACGTGGGCCCGCGCGAGAGCGCGCCGGCCGTACCGGCGGGCGGCGGGCCCCGGGAGGAGGAGGGGCCCCGGGAGGAGACCGACGACGGTGCCGAGGCGGGCGACGGTGAGGAGCCCGTGGAGGACGCGCCGGAGGAAACCGGTGAGAGTCCGCCCGGCACGGTCCCGGCGGCCCCGCCCGCGCCGGCCCCGGCGGAGCCGGAGGAGGAGCCGCAACCCACCCCGGACCGGGGCGGGTTGGCGGACCTGCTGCCGCCGCTGACGGGTGGGGAACGGGCCGACCCCTCCTCCGCCGTCGAGGAGCAGCCCTCCGGCTGAAGCCGGGGGCGGGCGCCCGGCGGCACGGAGGAGCACGCCGGGCCCCGGGGGTCCGG
>NZ_VKHS01000080.1 GCF_014141525.1 Streptomyces calidiresistens | reverse complement strand
CATCCCCTCCCTCCCGCTCCCCGGCTACCCGCAGGTGCGGGTGGCGCTCCCCAGCCGTCGCCTCGCCCGCGCCGTGGCCGATCACCGGCCGGACATCGTCCACCTCGCCAGCCCCTTCGTGCTGGGCCCGCGCGGTCTGGCCGCCGCGGCCCGGGCGGGCGTGCCGGTCGTCTCGGTCTACCAGACCGACCTCGCCGGCTACGCCCGCACCTATCTGGGCGCCGGGGAGGCCGCTGCCTGGCGCCGCATCCACGCCGTCCACACCGCCTCCGACCTCACCCTGGCGCCCTCCACCTCCTCCCTGCGGGCCCTCGGGGCACACGGCGTGCCCCGGCTCCGGCTGTGGCCCCGGGGCGTGGACACCGAGCGCTTCGACCCGGCCCACCGCGACCCCGGGCTGCGTCGCGCCCTGGCCCCCGCCGGCGAACTGCTGATCGGCTACATCGGACGGTTGGCCCCGGAGAAACACGTGGAGCTGCTGGGGCCCGCCGCCGCCCTGCCCGGCGTCCGCACGGTGATCGTCGGGGACGGCCCCAGCGCCCCCGCCCTGCGCACAGCCCTGCCCGGTGCGCACTTCACCGGGCGGCTGACCGGACCCGACCTGGCCCGTCTGCACGCCTCGTTGGACGTCTTCGTGCACACCGGGCCCTTCGAGACCTTCTGCCAAACGGTCCAGGAGGCCCAGGCGTCCGGGGTGGCGGTGATCGCCCCCGCCGCCGGCGGCCCCCTGGACCTGGTGGACCACGACCGCACCGGGCTGCTCGTCCGCCCCGGGGACGCCGGGGCGCTGCGGGAGGCGGTGGTCGCGCTGCGCGACGATCCGGCGCGGCGCGCCCGCCTGGCCGCCGCCGGCGCGGCGGCGGTGGCCGACCGGAGCTGGGAGGCGATCGGGGACCGGTTGCTGGACCACTACCGGGAGGTCCTCCGGGCCCGGACGGCGGTCGCGCGGTGAGCCGCGCCGATCACGGGCTGCGCATCGTGCGCCTGGCGAACTTCGTCGCCCCCGCCTCCGGGGGTCTGCGCACCGCGCTGACGGAACTGGGTGTCGGATACCTCGCCGCCGGACACGATCCCGTGCTGGTGGTCCCCGGCCCGGGGACCTCCGACGTCCGCACCCCCGCGGGCCGGGTCATCACCCTGCCCGGACCCCGGATTCCCGGCACCGGCGGTTACCGGGCGCTGCTCGACCGGCCGCGGCTGACCGCGCTGCTCGACCGGCTGGCACCGGACCGCCTGGAGGTCTCCGACCGCACCACCCTGCGCTGGACGGGGGAGTGGGCGCGGCGCCGCCGGGTCCGGGCGATCATGGTCTCCCACGAGAGCGTCGACGGGGTCCTGGCCGCCCGGGGGATCCCGCTCCCGGTGGCACGGGCCGCCGCCGATCGCCTCAACCGTCCCACCTCCCGCGCCTACAGTCGGGTGGTGTGCACCACCCGCTGGGCGCAGGAGGAGTTCCTCCGGATCGGCGCGCGCAACGTGGTCCTCGCCCCCCTCGGGGTGGACCTGCGACGACGTCGGCCGGACCTGCGGGACCCCGGGCTGCGCCGCCGACTCGCGGGCCCGGACGAGGTGGTGCTCCTGCTCTGTTCGCGCCTGTCGCCGGAGAAGCACCCCGGACTCGCCCTGGACGCCCTCGCCCACCTGCGGTCCCTCGGGGTGCGGGCCCGGCTGGTGGTGGCCGGGGACGGTCCGCTGCGCGGGCGGATGGTCGAGCGGGTCCGGTCCGACCGGTTGCCGGTGGTGTTCACCGGCCACATCGCCGAGGCCGACCGACTGGCGATTCTCCAGGCGTCGGCCGACCTCGTCCTCGCCCCCGGCCCGGCCGAGACCTTCGGGCTGGCGGCCATGGAGGCGCTGGCCTGCGGCACCCCCGTGGTGGCCCACGCCCACTCCGCGGTGCCGTCCCTGATGGGCGACGCCGGCGTGGCCGCGGCGGGTACGGGACGGGCGTTCGCGGAGGGGGTGCTCACCCTCCTGGGACGCCCGGAGCCCATCCGCCGGGACCGTGCCCGCCGGCGTGCCGAACGGTACCCGCGGGAGGCGGCGGTGCGGGCCTTCCTCACCGCCCACGAGGCGGCCGTCGAGTCGCCGGTCCCTCCCGCGCCCGCGCGGCCGTCGACGAGACGACACCCGGGGCTCCCGACGGCTCCGATGCCGGTCCCGGGGCTCGCCGGGGCCGCCGACCGGGCCGGGGAGGGGTCCCGGTGAGCGCGCCCCCGGGACCCCGTGGAGAACTCCCCACCGGTGAGTTGAGGTACGCGGCGCTGGGCGACTCGCTCACCGAGGGGATCGGCGACCCGCTGCCCGACGGCACCTGGCGGGGGTGGGCCGCGTTGCTCGCGGACGCCCTCGCCGCCCCCGGCCATCCGGTGCGATTCGAACGACCGGCCCACAGCGGCGCCCGGTGCGCGGACGTCGTGGAGCACCAACTGCCCGTGGCCCGCCGATTCCGTCCCCATCTGGCCTCGGTCCTGGTCGGCGGCAACGACACCCTGCGGACCTCCTTCGACATCCACCGGGTGGCCCGGTCGCTGGACACCGTGGTCGGCTCCCTCGCATCGGACGGGGCCCTCGTGGTCACCGCCTGTCTCCCCGATCCGGGGCGGTTGCTCCGTCTGCCGGGTCCGCTGGCCCGCCCCCTGGCCCGCCGGATGCGTTCGGTCAACGAGGTGGTGCACACCGTCGCCGCCCGTCACGGGGCACTCCACCTCCACCTCGCCGACCACGCCATGCTGGGGCTGCCCGGGTTCTGGAGCGTGGATCGGCTGCACCCCGGGGAACTCGGCCACCGTCTGCTGGCCCGCGAGGTCCACGCCCTGCTGGGCCCCACGGACCGGCGGGGCGGCGCGCCGCCCTCCGTCCGCTGCGACCGCACCCCTCCCGGCCGGGTGGCGGCGACGCGCTGGATGGCGACCAAGGGCACCCGGTGGGTGGTGGATCGTTCCCGGGACCTGTTGCCCGGCCTGCTGCGCCTGGCCGCGGAGGAGGCCCGGCACCGCCTCGCGGGGACCGCTCCGCTGCTGGACCGGGCCGCGGAGCACGCCACCCGCGCGGCCCTGGGGGCGACGGAGCCGGCCGGTCCCGGTCGTCCCGCTCCGGGAACGGCGGCGGTCCGCGTCGCCGCGACGGGGGCTCCCGGGCCGTCGCGTCCGTCGGTCGCCCGGTCGCCCGGGGCCCGGGCCCCGGGTCGGACACGGGGGCCCCGTGCCCCGGGGCCCCCGTCGCACCGTGGCCCGGGGGCGGCCGATCGGGCACGATAACGACCATGAGCGGGCGTTGGGAATTCTGGATCGACCGGGGCGGCACCTTCACCGACGTGGTGGCCCGCCGCCCGGACGGTGGGTTGACGACGGGCAAGGTCCTCTCGGAGGACCCCTCACGGGTGGACGACGCGGCCGTGGCCGGTATCCGCCGCATCATGGGGCTGGAGCCGGACGAGCCGATTCCCGCCGACCGGATCGCGGGCGTGCGCATGGGCACGACGGTGGCCACCAACGCGCTCCTGGAACGTCGGGGCGAGCCCACCGCCCTGATCACCACACGGGGTTTCCGCGACGCCCTGCGCATCGCCCAGCAGAACCGTCCCCGCCTGTTCGACCGTCACATCGTTCTCCCCGGGACGGTGTACGACCGGGTGGTCGAGATCCCGGAACGGGTCTCGGCCCGGGGCGAGGTGGTCCTTCCCCTGGACCGTGGGGCCGCCGCCGAGGCGCTGGCGGAACTCCGGCGGGCGGGGTACCGCTCCGTCGCCGTGGTGCTGATGCACGGCTACCGCCACCCCGAGCACGAACGGGAGGTCGCCCGCATGGCCCGGGAGACGGGGTTCGAGCAGGTGAGCGTCTCGCACGAGGTCGCCCCCCTGATCCGGTTGGTGCCCCGTGGCGACACCACCGTGGTGGACGCCTACCTCTCCCCGGTGCTGCGCCGCTACGTCGAACGGATCGCCGCCGAACTCCCGGGTATCCCGCTGCTGTTCATGCAGTCCAACGGCGGTTTGCGGGACGCCGCTTCCTTCCGGGGCCGGGACGCGCTGCTCTCCGGCCCCGCCGGTGGCGTGGTCGGCATGGCCCGTTCCTGTGCCGCCATCGGCCACCGGGAGGTCGTCGGGTTCGACATGGGGGGCACGTCCACGGACGTCTCCCACTGGGCGGGGGAGTGGGAGCGCACCGACGGCGGTGAGATCGCCGGTGTGCGGGTGCGGGTGCCGATGATGGACATCCACACCGTCGCCGCCGGCGGGGGGTCGGTGCTGGAGTTCGACGGCCTGCGCTACCGGGTGGGGCCCCGCTCCGCGGGGGCGGTCCCCGGTCCCGCCTGTTACCGGCGCGGCGGTCCCCTCACGGTCACCGACGCCAACGTCATGCTGGGCCGGGTGCGTCCCGAGCACTTCCCGCGGGTGTTCGGTCCCGGGGGGAACCTCCCCCTGGACACGGACGCGGTGCGGGAGGGCTTCACCCGGTTGGCCGAGGAGACCGGGCGTCGCACCGGGATCCGCCGCACCCCCGAGGAGGTGGCGGCCGGCTTCCTCGACATCGCGGTCCTCGCCATGGCCAACGCGGTCAAACGGATCTCGGTGCGACGCGGCCACGACGTCACCACCCACGCCCTGGTCTCCTTCGGCGGTGCCGGCGGCCAGCACGCCTGCGCGGTCGCCGACGCCCTGGGCGTGGAGACCGTCGTGGTGCCGCCGCTGGCGGGTGTCCTGTCCGCCCACGGGATCGGTCTGGCCGATGTGACGGTGATGCGCGAGCGCTCGGTGGAACGGGAATTGGACGCCCGGTCCGCCGAGGCGTTGCGCGGGGTGTGCGCCGAACTGGCGCGGGAGGCGCGGTCCGCGCTGCGTGCCGACGGCCTGGCGGACGAGGCGATCACCACCACCGCCCGGGCACACCTGCGCTACGCGGGCACCGACGCGGCGCTGGCGGTCGAGCCGGGGGACCCCGGGGCGATGACCGCCGCCTTCACCGCCGCCCACCGGGCCCGGTACGGCTTCGCGACCGACCGCCCGCTGGTGGTGGCGACCGCCGTCGTCGAGGCGACCGGATCGACCGGCCACGCGGCCCCGGTCGCCGTACCGGTCGGGGAGGGGCGGGGGGCGGACGACGCGACCGTGCCGGGAGCGGGGGCGGAGCCCGCCGAGGCGCGGCCCGCGGACCGGATCCGGATGCACGCCGGGGGCCGGGAGCACCGTGCCGCCCTCCACCGGCGCGCCGAACTCGGCCCCGGCCACGCCGTGACCGGTCCGGCGTTGATCACCGAGTCCGACGCGACCACCGTGGTCGAACCCGGCTGGCGGGCCGTGGTCCGCCCCGAGGGGCACCTGGTGATCGAGCGGTACCTGCCGCGTCCGCGAGTCGTGGCGGCCGGCACGGAGGCCGATCCGGTGCGGCTGGAGGTCTTCAACAGTCTCTTCATGGCGGTCGCCGAGCAGATGGGCGTCACCCTCGAGAACACCGCGCACTCGGTCAACATCAAGGAGCGGCTCGACTTCTCCTGCGCGCTGTTCGACCCCGAGGGCAACCTGGTCGCCAACGCCCCGCACATCCCGGTGCACCTGGGGTCGATGGGCGACTCCATCCGCGCGGTGCTGCGCCGCACCGCCGGCACCATGCGGCCGGGCGACGCCTACGCGGTCAACGACCCCTACCACGGGGGTACGCACCTGCCGGACGTCACGGTCGTCACCCCGGTCTTCGCCGCGCCCGATCCCGCCGCGCCGGACACGCCGGCCGAGTTGCTCTTCCTGGTGGCCTCCCGGGGTCACCACGCCGAGATCGGCGGCATCAGCCCCGGCTCGATGCCCGCCTTCAGCCGCACCGTCCACGACGAGGGGGTTCTCTTCGACAGCCACCTCCTGGTGCGCGACGGCCGGCTGCGGGAGGAGGAGACCCGGGCGCTGCTGACCTCCGGACCCCATCCCTCCCGCAACCCCGACGCCAACCTCGCCGACCTGCGCGCCCAGCTCGCCGCGAACGAGAAGGGCGTGGCCGAGCTGCGGGCGGTGATGGACCGGTTCGGACGCGAGACGGTCCTGGCCTACATGGGCCACGTGCGGGACAACGCGGAGGAGGCCGTGCGGCGCATCGTCGCCGACCTCTCGGACGGCTCCTGCCGGTACGAGACGGACTCCGGTGCGGTGATCGCCGTGCGCGTCACGGTGGACCGGGAGACGCGTTCCGCGGTGATCGACTTCGAGGGCACCTCGCCGCAGCGGGAGGACAACCTCAACGCCCCCTCCTCGGTGGTCACGGCCGCCGTGCTGTACGTTTTCCGCACGCTGGTGGCCGACGACATCCCGCTCAACAGCGGATGCCTGGCGCCCCTGGAGATCCGCATCCCCGAGGGGTGCATGCTCGCCCCCCGGTATCCGGCGGCCACCGTGGCGGGCAACGTGGAGACCTCCCAGGCGCTGGTGGGCGCCCTGTACGCGGCCCTGGGGGTGCAGGCCGAGGGGTCGGGCACGATGAACAACGTCACCTTCGGCAACGAGCGGACCCAGTACTACGAGACGCTCGCCTCCGGGTCCGGCGCCGGCCCGGACTTCCCGGGCACCTCGGCGGTGCAGACCCACATGACGAACTCCCGGCTGACCGACCCCGAGATCCTGGAGTGGCGGCACCCGGTGAGGGTGGAGGAGTTCGCCGTGCGGGAGGGGAGCGGCGGCGCCGGCCGGATGCGCGGCGGCGACGGTGTCGTGCGCCGCCTCCGTTTCCTGGAACCGATGAGCGTCACGCTGCTGGGAAGTCACCGTCGGGTGCCGCCCTACGGCATGGCCGGCGGATCACCGGGGGCACTCGCCCGCGACGCGCTGGTGGGGACCGACGGGGTGCGGCGGGAACTGCGCGGGCGGGACGCGGTGGAGGCGGCCGCGGGTGAACTGCTGGTGATCGAGACGCCGGGTGGCGGCGGCTGGGGGACACCCGATGCCGACCCCGACGGCGATCCCGCTTCCCGTCCCTGATCCCCCGTCGACGCCGACCGGGGACGTCGCGCGCGGCGTCCCCGTCACCAGCCGGCGGCCCGCGGGGCGTAGAGGTCCAGGGCGCGGCTCCGGGCCAGACGCAGGCGGTGGGCCAGGATCTCGGCGAACAGCCGCATCAGGGTGTAACCGAAGGCGGGGTCGCGATCGCACAGCTCCCGTACGTCCGCCCCGAGGAACTCGTGGGCCCGCACCGGGCTGACGGTCTCGGCCCCGAAGTCCCACTCGTGGGGGGGAAAGAGCCACGACCAACCCAGCAGGTCGCCCGGGTCCAGGACGGCGACCGAACCGGTGCGGTCGCCCGGCAGCCGCAGGTCGAGCGTCACCGAGCCGGAACGGAGCACCCAGAACCGGTCGGCCCGCTCCCGTTCCTCGAAGATCCGGTGCCCCCCGGGGAAGGACACCTCCCGGCTCACCCGCATGAGACGTTCGCGGTACTCCGGCGACAGGGACTTCAACAGTTGTTTGGGTGCGGGCATCACAACCCCTCTCTCGACCGCGGCGGGCGCCCGCCGCGGTCGTTCTCCCGGGACGCCGGGAGGGTCCATGGGTGACGGAGCCGGTCGCACCAGGATAGGAACTCCAGCGCTATTCCGGCAAAATTCCCCCGAACGGACGATCGAGGAATCACGCCCGCCTCCCCGATAGCCCAACCGGCGCGTTCGCCGCGCGGTCCGGGTCCGACGGCAGTTGAATGGATACCCCGGACGAACCGGGATGACGGTGTCCGTCCGGCCCCCTCACGGGCCGATGGGCCCGACGGCCCGCCGGTTCGGCGGGATGGTCGGGTGACCGAGGAGGCGGCATGGCCGGGGAGAAGCGACGGAGGGCCGGCACGCCCCCCGTCGGCATGCCGCGCGCCGCCGCGGCCCCGGACTCCGCCGTCTCCCGTACCGGGGGGACACCGGGTCCCGTCCCTCCCGCCGGGGAGGGAACGTCCGCGACCGGGCCGTCCCCCGACGGGAACCCCGTGGGCCCCGACCATCCGCCCGGCGTCCCCCGCCCCGACCATCCACCCGGCGCCGCGGCCCCGGACCGCGGGAACCCCGACGAGGCGCCGGGCGGTCTGCTCGACCTGCTGAGGGTGGCGGCGTTCGTCCTCGACGAGCGGGCGCGCATCGTCCTGTGGAGCCCGGAGGCCGAGCGCCTGTTCGGCTACCGGGCCGAGGAGGCGGTCGGGGCGAACGCGGGAGAACTCCTCATCCTTCCCGCGCACCTGGAACGCGTGACCGAGTGGTTCCTGCGGGTTCTGGGAGGGGAGCAGTGGGCCGGGGTGTTCCCGATCCGCTGTCGGGACGGTTCGATCCGGCGCGCCGAGTTCCGCCACATCAGCATGCGGGCCCCCGACGGGCGCCGCCAGATCCTCGGGCTGGCCGCCGACGCGGAGACCGTGCGCGAACTGGAGACCACCCTCGCCCTCTCCGACAGCCTGGTCGAGCAGTCCCCGATCGGCCTGGCCCTCTTCGACGAGGAGATGCGCTGGCGCCGGGTCAACCCCGCACTGGAACGCATCAACGGCATCCCCGCCGAGCGGCTGCTGGGCCGACGGCTGGACGAGATGCTACCCGGCATCGACCCGGGCCGGGTCGCCTCGTCCGTGCGTCGGGTGCTCTCCGACGGCCGTCCGGTGGTCGACCAGACGATCGTCGGACGCACTCCCGCGGACCCCGATCGCGATCACGTCTGGTCGGTCTCCTACTACCGCGTCATGGACCGCGGCAACCGCCCCCTGGGAGTGGCGGCCTCCGCGATCGACGTCACCGAGCGCCACCGGGCCGGGGACGAGGTGGCGGAGGCCCGCGAACGCCTCGCGGTCATCGCCGAAGCCGGTGACCGGATCGGCTCCTCCCTCGACCTCCCCCGGATCGCCCGGGAACTGGCGGACGTCTCGGTGCCCCGCCTCGCCGATCTGGCCACGGTCGACCTGCTGGACGACGTGCTCACCGGTGACCTGGCCGAGCCGGTGCGGGCCGACGGCTCGATCCGCTTCCGGGCCCTGGCGGTCGCGTTCGCCGACCGGGGGGCGGGGAGCGCCGCGGCGGCCCGGGCCACCGACCGGGTCGGCGACCTCGCCGAGTACGGCCCCACCCGGGTGATCACCCGATGCGTCACCCTGGGGCGAACGATCGTGCTCCCCCGGGTGGGGGAGAAGGAGTTGCGCCGGATCGCCCGGGACGCCGACGCCGCCCGTCTGCTGGCGGAGGCCGGCGCGCACTCCTATCTCGCCGTTCCGCTCATCGCCCGCGGACACGTCCTGGGAGCCCTCGGGCTGTGCCGCACCGACCACCCCCGACCCTTCGGCCCCGCCGACGTCTCCCTGGCCGGGGAACTCGCCGCCCGGGCCGCCATCAGCGTGGACAACGCGCGGCTGTACCACCGCGAGCGCCGCACCGCCCTCACCCTCCAGCGCAGTCTGCTCCCGCCCGTACCGACCGATCGCCCCGGACTCGACCTGGCCGCCCGCTACCTCCCCGCCGTCAGTGAGGCGGGCGGCGACTGGTACGACGTCCTGCCGCAGGACGACGGGCGCACCGGGCTGATCGTCGGTGACGTCATGGGCAAGGGCGTGCACGCCGCCGCGATCATGGGACAACTGCGCTCCACCACCCGTGCCCTCGCCAGGCTCAGTCTGCCCCCGGCGGAGCTGCTGGAGCACCTCGACGCCACCACCACGGGCCTCGGCGAGTCCATCGCCACCTGCGTCCACGTGGTGTGCAACCCCGCCGGAGGCTGGTGCGAGGTCACCTCGGCCGGCCACCCACCCCCCGTGATGGTCGATCCCGACGGTCGTGCCCATCTGTTGGAGGTGCCCCCGGCCCGGCCGCTGGGGGTGGGCGGGGCGGTCTTCTCCCCGAGACGCGTGCCCATGCCCCCCGGCGCCACCCTGATCCTCTACACCGACGGTCTCGTGGAGGACCGGCGGGACGACATCGACGTGGGGCTGCGCACCCTGCTGAACGTGGTCTCCGGTCCCTCCCGATCGCTCGAGGCGATGTGCGACGCGGTGCTGGAGGCGCTGCACCGCGACCCCCGGGACGATGTGGCCCTGCTGCTGGCGCGCAACCATCCCTGAGGAGTCCGGCCGGTTCACCGGCGATCCGCGGAGCCGCGGGTGCCGTCCGGGGCGCGCGACCCCCTTTCCAAGATCATCCGAGCCGGGGGTCGGCACCGCGGTGTCGGTGCGGACGCCTACAGTGTGCTGCGTGATCCCGCACGCACGCTCCGCCCGCACCGGGACCGCGGAGTCCACCGCCCCGGTCGTCGGCGCCCCGCCCCGTCCGGGGCCGCGTCCCGCGCCCGGCCCGGCGGCCGACGAGGGGCTGGCCCGCCGGTTGCGGGCCCTGGCCTGCACCGCCCCCCTGCACGACCTGGACGTGCGGAAGGCCAACCTGGCGGGCGAGTACACCGTGTACGCGATGGCGGAGATCGCCCTCGCCGCCATCGACCTGGTCACCCTCAGCATGGACTTCGACGCCGGTGCCGACCACGAGGAGGTGGTCGTCCGGTTGCGGCCCCGGGTGGCCGCCCAGGCCCCCGATCGCTCCCCCGCGGAGCACGAGCGGGTCGCCCGCTGGGTCCTGGAGAACCTGATCAACGTCGGCAGCGCCGACCGCGGTTTCCGGGTGGTCTACGGCACCTTCGACGCCGAGGGGTCCTACGTCCGGCGCGACTACGACTTCAAGCTCATCGAGGAGGTCTCCGGCGCGGACGGCACCATCCGTCTGCGCACCACCGACGAGGCGGTCAACGTCCTGGTCGGGGCCCTCGACACCGACGTCACCAGCGCCCAGATCGCCGCCGAGGTCAAGCTGGAGGTGCTGATCAGCCGGGGGCGCCTCGCCGACGCGCAGCTCGCCGCCGAGCAGGCCCGCTACCGCACCGTCCAGTACTCCGAGACGCTGCGCCGCACCCTGGAGGCGACCCGCCGCGACGTCCGGGCGGTGGACTGGATGGAGACCGTCCCCGGCCTGATCTCCGAGGCGCTGGACCACATCGCCGAGCGCTACCGCCACGAGAACGCCATCCTCACCAACATCCGCCGCGCGCGGGACGAGGCCGAGGACCCGGTGCACAAGAGACGGGCGGCGGAACTGGTCGACATCGTGCGGGACTGCATCCGGCGCCACACCCGCCTGCAGTCCCGCCTCCTGGAGGCCGGCCCGCTCTTCCGCGCCGAACAGGACCGGCAGGCGTTCTCCCCCGCCGCCACCGGATCGGGCATCGACCTGCACGGGCAGATCCTGGCCCCCGTGCTCGAACGCCCCTTGGACGAGGCACGGCGGGTGACCGACTCCTTCTTCGCGCGCGGGGCGGGTCTGCGCGCCCCCGGAGCCCCCCGGCTCACCGACCTGGTGGCCCTGCTGCTGACACCGCCGGCCCCCCGTGAGCACCTGGGGTCCGAGCTGCCCGAGCCGGAACTGGTGGCCACCCCGGACGACAGCCGCTTCGACGAGTCGCAGCACGCCGCGGCGGCCCGTCTCCTCGATCTCTCCCCGGAGGCACCGCGCCGTCTCTCCGGCCTGTTGGCCGACGCCCGCCGCATCGACCCCGACCTGCCGCACCTGGTGGCCCTGATCGCGGTGCACGCCGTCGCGCCGCCCATCGGCACCGCCTACCGGCAGGGGGAGCGCCGGCTGCTCTTCGCCGTGGACGACGGCACCCCGCTGGAGGACCCCGGCTTCGCCGGTGCCGACCTCATCGTGGGCGTGCTGGAACTGGACGCCGGCGCGATGGCCGCGGATCGGGCGGAGGCCGGGACGTGAAGCCGCCCCCGGTCCGACCTCCCGGCAGCCGCCTCCCCGCCC
>NZ_VKHS01000008.1 GCF_014141525.1 Streptomyces calidiresistens | reverse complement strand
GGTGTCGGGTTGCTCGGGGGCGGGCCGGGAGGTGGCCGACAGTTCCTCGTCGGGCAGGTCCCCGCCCGGGCCGTCCTCCCCGTCCCCGGGGTCGTCGGTGCGGTCCCGGGCACCGGATCGGCCGTCGTCGGCCCCGACGGAGCCGCTGTCCCGTCCGGACAACTGCTGATGGGCGATGACCGGCGCCAGGACGGTGATCGCGACGACCGCGCCGATCACCGGACCGGACGGGCGCCGGCGCCCGGCGCCGGCGGTGGGAGTCCTCACGTGATCAGATGCTATGGCAAGCGTTCCGGGGGGCCGTCCGGTCCGAGCCGGCTCCGCGACGCCCCGAGGGGGCCACCCCGCCTCCCGGATCCGGCACGCCGCCGGGAGAATGGCGGGGTGACCCGTGCCTCCCTGGACAAGCAGCCCGCCGAAGTCGCCGCCATGTTCGACGCCGTGGCGGCCAAGTACGACCTGACCAACGACGTGTTGGCCCTGGGACTCAACCGCCGGTGGCGCACCGAGGTGGCCCGCGCGGTGGCGGCCCGGCCGGGCGAACGGGTCCTGGACCTGGCGGCCGGCACGGGCACCTCCTCGCTGCCGTTCGTCGAGAACGGCGCCTACACCGTGCCGTGCGATTTCAGCCAGGGAATGCTGCACGAGGGGCACCGGCGCAACCCGTGGCTGCCGTTCGTCGCCGGGGACGCCACGCGCCTGCCGTTCCGCGACGGCTCCTTCGACGCCGTGACCATCTCCTTCGGGCTGCGCAACGTGCGGGATACCGACGCGGCACTGCGCGAGATGCTGCGGGTGACCCGACCCGGCGGCCGACTGGTGATCTGCGAGTTCAGCCACCCGGTCCGGGCGGCGTTCCGCACCCTGTACTCGGAGTACCTGATGAGGGCGCTGCCGCCGGTGGCCCGGCGGGTCTCCAGCGCGCCGGACGCCTACGTGTACCTGGCCGAATCCATCCGGGCCTGGCCGGACCAGCCGGCGCTCGCCGCCCGCCTCCAGGAGGCGGGTTGGCGGCAGGTCGCCTGGCGCGATCTCACCGGTGGCATCGTCGCCCTGCACCGGGGCCGACGCCCCTGAGGGGCCGACTCCCCCGGCAGCCGGTGGGCGGTGCCGCCACCGGGGCCGCCGGGACCGGGCCATAGACTCGGGGCACCCCGTGGAGTCGACGATCATCGGGCCGGCGCCGGGGTCGGCAGGGTCCGCAACGAGGGGAGATCCCAGTGACCACCACCGAGACCGCCGATGTGATCGTGGTCGGGGCCGGGCCGGGCGGCTCGGCCGCCGCGTACCACCTGGCCCGGTCCGGCCTGGACGTGCTGCTGCTGGAGAAGACGGCCTTCCCCCGGGAGAAGGTCTGCGGCGACGGCCTCACCCCGCGCGCCACCAGGCAACTGGTCGCGATGGGCATCGACATCTCCGAGGAGGCCGGCTGGCTGCGCAACCGCGGGCTGCGCATCATCGGCGGCGGCCACCGTCTCCAACTGGACTGGCCCGAACTCGCCGGTTACCCCGACTACGGCCTGGTGCGCCGGCGCGACGACTTCGACGAGCAACTGGCCCGGCAGGCGGTCAAGGCCGGGGCCCGCCTGTACGAGCGGTGCAACGTCACCGGCCCGGTCATGGAGGCCCGCACCGGCACCCGCATCGTCGGGGTCACCGCCCGCCTCGGCGAGGAGAAGCGGGAGGTGGAGTACCGGGCCCCGGTGGTGATCGCCGCCGACGGCAACTCCTCCCGCCTGTCCCTGGCGATGGGCCTGCACCGCGACGACCGGCGCCCCATGGGCGTGGCCGTGCGAACCTACTTCACCTCCCCCCGGCACGACGACGACTACCTGGAGTCCTGGCTGGAGCTGTGGGACCGGCGCGGCGACGAGCCCCGGCTGCTGCCCGGCTACGGCTGGATCTTCGGCATGGGGGACGGCACCTCCAACGTCGGGCTGGGCATCCTCAACAGCTCCAAGTCCTTCGGCGAGCTGGACTGGCGGCAGGTCCTCAAGGCGTGGTGCGCCTCGATGCCGGAGGAGTGGGGGTACACCCCCGACAACATGACCGGTCCCATCCGGGGCGCCGCGCTGCCCATGGCGTTCAACCGCAAGCCGCACTACACCCGGGGCCTGCTGCTGGTCGGCGACTCCGGTGGCCTGGTCAACCCCTTCAACGGCGAGGGCATCGCCTACGCCATGGAGTCGGGGCAGATCGCCGCCGAGGTGATCGTGCAGGCCATGGCGCGCCGCACCCCCGCGCAGCGGGAGGTGGCGCTGCGCCGCTACGCCACCGTTCTGCGGGAGACCTACGGCGGCTACTACACGCTGGGCCGGGCGTTCGTGAAGCTGATCGGGAACCCGAAGGTGATGCGGCTGGCCACCGAGCGCGGCCTGCCCCACCCGGTGCTGATGCGGTTCACCCTCAAACTGCTGGCCAATCTCACCGACCCCACCGGGGGCGACGCGATGGACCGCGTCATCAACGGCCTGGCGAAGGTCGCCCCCCGGGCCTGACCCGGGGGTTCCGGAACCCGTGAAGGCCGGGTCGGACACGTGGCCACGTGTCCGACCCGGCCTTCGGCGTGCGGTGGGGGTGATCCGGGGACGGGTCAGCCGATGCGGATGGCGCCCGAGGGCTGCGACCAGCTCAGATCCTGCTCCACGACACCGGTGGAGGGGTTCTGCGCGCCGACGAAGCGGCCGTCGCCCACGTAGATCGCCACGTGGTAGGCACTGCCCGCGCCACCCCAGTACAGGAGGTCGCCGGGCCGGGCCTGCGACACGGGGATGTGGGTGCCCATGGCCGACTGCGCCTGCGAGGTGCGCGGCAGGGAGATGCCGGCGGCGGCGTAGGCGGCGCCGGTGAGGCCCGAGCAGTCCCAGGCGTTCGGGCCGGTGGCGCCCATGCTGTACGCCTTGCCGACCTGGGCGCGGGCGAAGGCGACGACGGCGGCGTTCCCGCCGCCGGAGGCGGGGGCGGCGACCGGGGTGCTCTGCGCGGTCGCGGCGTCGTCGGCGGAGGCGGGGGCCGACGCGGTACCGAGGTCGGTGCGCTCGGCGGCCCGGGAGGCCGCGGCGGCCTCGGCCTCGGCGGCCCGGCGCTCCTCGGCCTCGGCCGCGCGGCGGGCCTCGGCCTCCTCGGCCTCGGCCGCGCGGCGGGCCTCGGCCTCCGCGGCCTCCGCCGCGGCGGCCTCGTCGGCGGCGCGCTGCCGCTCGGCGGCCCGCTGGGCGCGGACGGTGGCCAGTTCGCGGGCCTCGCGCAGGTGGGTGCGGGCGACGTAGTCCTCGGTGGCCTCGCTCGCCCGGGAGGAGGTGGAGGTGATCACGGTGCCGAGGGCGGGGAACTCCCCGGTGGTCTCGGCGGGGTTCTCGGCGGGCCGCTCGGTGGCGGAGGCGGAGGGCGAGGTGACCGCCACGGTGCCCAGCACGCCGGTCAGCACGCCACCGCGGAGGAGCCCCGCGGCACGGGACCGACGGGGCTTGCGATGGCGGCCGGTGGTACGGATCGATGACATGGCAGCCAGCCGTATCAAGAACCGGTAACGGCTCTCAACCTTCGTGGAATGCGCCACAGGTCCGGAATGCCCGGGATGAAAAGTCCCGAATGTCTCCCGTACGGCGTACGGCGCCTTCGGCGATTCCGCGTTCCGGCGGGGCGATGGGCAGGGCGTTGTCCGATATGGGGCGAATAAGGATCGGCGTAGCACGGCTTCCGGGACTCGGCAACGGCGGCATCCGACACACCGTCGGGCGCGTGGGATACCTCACCCCGGCGAGGCCGGGCGGCGGTCCCCCGGGAGGGGGACGCGCGGGTGGCGGGAGAGGGTTGAGAGGCGGCCCCGTTCGTCGCAAAGCGGGTGAATCACACTTTCCCCCCGGTGGGGTGCGAAGTATTCCGAAAGGTGCCTCCGGTCATCGTGCCGAGCCCGCCGCCTGCGGCGGCTGCCTCGAATGCGGCGAAAAAGATCGATGCCACTAATGCCACGAATGCCATGAATACTGTGAATGCAGCGAATGCGGCGAATGGCGTGGAAAGAGTGAATGTGGCCACCTCGGGCGAGGAAGCGAAGGCCGCCCCGGGGGGACCACGGCTGGACGCGGGCGATCCGGGTGTCTCCACGAAGGCCGTCCCCCGGGCGCCTCCGGCTCCCGCCGACCGGGTGTCGCACGCGCGACGGCCGCCCCCGAAGGGACGGCCGTGCGGTCGGGAAGGCCGGGGGCTCAGGGCCGGCCCAGCTCCCGGGAGATCCGGGCCAACTGCTCCAGCCGTCGCTCCAGCGGCGGGTGCGAGGCCAGCAGGCTGCTCAGGGACTGCTTGGAGAAGGCGGGGGCGAAGAAGAAGGCGTTGAACGCCTCGGCCTGCCGCAGGTCCCGGGTGGGGATGCGGGCCATGTCCCCGGTCACCTTGGTCAGGGCGGAGGCCAGTGCGGAGGGCTTGCCGGTCAGCAGCGCCGCGCCCCGGTCCGCCGACAGCTCCCGGTACCGCGACAGCAGCCGGGTCAGCAGGAAGCTCAACACGTACACCAGCGCGCTGACCAGGGGGATCAGCAGGACGAGGATCGCGGTGTTGTTGTTCCGGCCGCCGGCCCGGGCCACCCCGCCCCACAGCGCGAAGCGGGTCATGGTGCCGGCCAGCACGCCCAGGAAGGAGGCGAAGGTCATCACCGCCACGTCGCGGTGGGCGACGTGCGACAGCTCGTGCGCGAGCACGCCCTCCAACTCCTCCGGCTCCAGCCGGCGCAGCAACCCGGTCGTCGCGCAGACCAGCGCCTTCTCCTGGCTGCGACCGGTGGCGAAGGCGTTGGGCACGTCGGTGTCGGCGATCGCCACGCGCGGCTTGGGCATGTCGGCCAGCGCGCACAGCCGGTCCACGGTGGCGTGCAGCTCGGGCGCCTGCTGCGGGGTGACCTCGCGGGCCCCCATGCTGTAGGCGGCGATCCGGTCGCTGAACCAGAACTGGACGACGAACAGCCCGCCGGCCAGCAGCAGCACCATCGGCCAGGCGTTCTGGAACAGCGCGAGCAGGACGCCGATGAAGACCACGTAGAGCAGTCCGATGAGGAACATGGTGGTGACCATGCGGCCGGTCAGGCCGCGGTCGGGCGCGTACCTGGTGCGTGCCATCGTTTCTCGCCTCCTCCTTCGGACTGTACTGCCCCGGCGGGTCCGGCGCGGGCCGGGTGGTCCACCCCGGTGGGGTGCCGGCGGACGGGCTCGCGGGTCCGGGGCGCGGGGTCACCCGGATCCCGTGCCCCGCCCGGGTCGGGACAGTCCCGATCCCCACCGCCGGGGCGGTCGCCCCGCCGGGAGGAAGCCGCCGACCGTCAGTCGGCGTCCAGGCCGGGGGCGCCCCACACCGGGAACCAGCGGCCGAGGTCCTCCTCCACGGGCAGTTCCCCGGCCAGCAGGGCCCGGGTCTGCAGTTCCAGGGCGTTGTTCCGGCGCTGCCCACCGCCCGGCTCGGGGGCGAAGGGGTAGAAGGTGCCGCGCTTGTAGAGATAGACGAGGGCCAGGGAGCGTCCCCCGTCGTCGCGGAAGGCGACGAGCGAGCAGAGCAGCTGCGGGCCGAAGCCGGCGTCCTGGAGGTGGGTGTTGACCGCGTGCAGGTCGTTGACCAGGGCGGGCAGGTCGTCGGGGGAGTGGCGGGCGCGCAGCCAGGTGTAGCCGTAGGAGTCCTTCTCCACCCCGGCCTCGCCCAGCAGCAGCTCGGCCTCCTCCTCCAGGCGGGCGAAGGCGCCGCCCTCGGCCCCGGCGAAGCACACCGATCCCGTGCCGGTGGGGGCGAATCCCGCCCCGGCCTGCAGGGTGACGGCGGCCGAGGGGAGGGCGAAGAGCCGGTCGAGGTCGGGTTGGGCCGGCTTGCGCCGCCCCAGCAGTGCGTCCCAGAAACCCATGGTCGAAGCCTAGGGCACCGCCCCCGCCCACCGCCCGCCCCGCCGGAGCCGGCGGGCCTCAGCTTGCGGCTCGGCACCACTCCTCCGTCGAAGCCCGGTCTCCCCGTGCGCTTTCCTCGGAAGCCCTCGGAGTGAAGTGGAACCCCACCCGCTCTCCACCGAGGTCGATGTGCAGGACGGCGTCCAAGGCGTCGGCGAGTCGGGTGAGCAGAGGGAGAGTGGGAACGGTGTCGGAGTTCTCGATCCTGGAGATCTTCGCCTGGCTCAGCCCCGCCCGGCGGGCCAGGTCGCTCTGGGTCAGGCCCAGGTTGGCACGCCGTTTGTACACCGCCTCCGCCAAAGCCATGGAGAGACGGATCTCCCGACGTACCTCCGCCACCTCGGCCGGCTCCGTGGCGGCTTCGGTCAACTTGCGCTCACGCAATGTTTTCCACCGACTGTGGCTCACGTCAGACCGCTTCCCTTTTGGTTCCCTTTTGACCGTGCGAAGGAACTCCTGATGAGCCGGCCCATGGTCCGCTTCGCAGACCTTCTTCGCATGGCGGGCTCGGTTCACTTCCTCGCTCTCCCGACGTTGGGTTTTGGGAAAGACGGTGAGGAGAACAGCGGTGCGATGAGGAGTCAGCCAGTACGTGATGCGTATCGGCACCCCGTCCAGGCCGAGGCGAAGTTCTCGAACACCATCACCAAGGTAACGGGAGTAGGGCTCGCCCAGCTCAGCGGCTCGCTCGGCGAGCAACCCCGCGTACTCGTCGACCTTGAGGAAGTGCTTGGCCGGAAGACGTTCGAGCCACTCCCTCACCTCGGGTTCGATCTCGATTGCGTACAGTGACACATGGGGTGGGATATGTCGTCAACGACATACTCTCCCTCCGGAGGGCTTTCCGCAAGGGGCCACTCAGGCGAGCCACTGGTCCCGGGCCAGGCGGCCGACCAGGACGGTGACGACGACCAGCAGGACGACCCGGATGAAGCCGGAGCCCCGGCGGATCGCCATGTGCGCGCCGAGCCAGCCGCCGAGCATGTTGAAGACGGCCATCCCGAGGGCGAGCTTCCACAGCACCATCCCCTGGCTGCCGAAGACGATCAGGGCGCCGAGGTTCGTGCCCACGTTCACAACCTTCGCGGTGGCGGAGGCGGTGAGCATCGACAGGTGGAGCAGGCCGACCAGGGCGATGATCAGGAAGGTGCCGGTGCCGGGGCCCAGCAGGCCGTCGTAGAAGCCGATGCCGACGCCGGCGACCAGCAGGACCAGCGCCATCCGTCGGCGGGTGGTGGGGATCGGGTCCCCGGCGATGTACTGGGTGCCGAAGTTCGGGCGCAGGACGACGAAGGCCGCGACCGCCAGCAGCAGCACCATGATCATGGGGCGCAGGAACTCCGCGCTGACCGCACTCGCGAACAGCGCGCCGCCGGCCGAGGCGAGGAGGGCCAGTCCGCCCAGGCGCAGGGCGAGGCGGACGTCCACGGGATGGCGACGGGCGTAGGTGACGGCCGCGACGCTCGTGCCCGCCACCGCGACGGCTTTGTTGGTGCCCAGGGCGGTGGCCGGGGTGAGCTGGGGAAAGGCGATGAGCAGGGCGGGGATTTGCAACAACCCGCCGCCGCCGACCACGGCGTCGACCCAGCCCGCGAGGGCGGCTGCCACGCACAGCACGACGACGGTGGTCACGGTGATCTCGGGCACGACGGGAACTCTAATCCCACCAACCACATGTCATCTACACGGTTATTCGCACTAGCACGCCCCCCGCCCCGATCGCGAATTTGTGCCGGACGCCCATCGGTTGATAAAGGCCGGGACGCCGCCCGACATCCGGCAGGGCCTCCGAAAACCCTACTTGTCACGCTTCGTGGTGATCCGGGGGCTTCTCGTCGAAGATCGATTTCCGTCATGTTTCATGATCGTTCGTCAGGTGGGGGAGATCACAAAGTTCCTCGGTGACCCCGTGTCGCAGATCACAGGAACCGGGGCATAGGATGCTGCCCAAGCTTGTGAACTGACTCACATAGCGGTGATCTTCTGGCAGTCGCCGTCGACTGGAAGGAGCGAGGTGCGGTGAACGCGTACGTTCCCATCCTCGTGCTGGGCGCGCTCGGGGCGGCCTTCGCGGTCTTCTCCGTGATCATGGCCTCGGTCATCGGCCCCAAGCGCTACAACCGGGCCAAGCTCGACGCCTACGAGTGCGGTATCGAACCGACCCCGCAGCCGGCCGGTGGCGGGCGCTTCCCCGTCAAGTACTACCTGACGGCCATGCTCTTCATCGTCTTCGACATCGAGATCGTCTTCCTCTACCCGTGGGCCGTGCACTTCGACGCGCTCGGGATGTTCGGTCTGGTGCAGATGTTGATCTTCGTCGGTCTGATCGGTGTCGCCTACGCCTACGACTGGCGTCGGGGAGGGCTCGAATGGGACTGACCCGAACGGAACCGGTGCGGGGGCCGATCGGCACCCCCGACCGCCCGCCGCGGAGCGGAAGCATGATCGGCGCGATCGCGCCGCGGGACCGACGACCCGAACACCCGACACCCCGGGGACCACGGGGCACAGAGGGATCACAGGGCTCACGAGGAGGTGTCCCCCATGGGACTTGAGGAGAAGCTGCCCAGCGGTTTCCTGCTGACCACCGTCGAGAAGGCGGCCGGACTCGCCCGCAAGTCCTCCGTCTTCCCGGCCACCTTCGGCCTGGCCTGCTGCGCCATCGAGATGATGACCACCGGTGCCGGCCGCTACGACCTGGCCCGCTTCGGCATGGAGGTCTTCCGGGGCTCCCCCCGGCAGGCCGACCTGATGATCGTCGCCGGCCGGGTCAGCCAGAAGATGGCCCCGGTGCTGCGGCAGGTCTACGACCAGATGCCCAACCCCAAGTGGGTCATCTCCATGGGCGTGTGCGCCTCCTCCGGCGGCATGTTCAACAACTACTCGATCGTGCAGGGCGTCGATCACATCGTGCCGGTGGACATCTACCTCCCCGGCTGCCCGCCCCGCCCCGAGATGCTCCTCGACGCGATCATCAAGCTGCACGAGAAGATCAAGGACGAGAAGCTCGGCGTCAACCGCGAACGGGCGGCCCGCGAGGCGGAGGAAGCGGCGCTCAAGGCGCTGCCCACCATCGAGATGAAGGGGCTGCTGCGATGAGCGCGGCGAGCACCCCGGGCGGCGGCTCCGCGTCCGGGCCCGTCGACAACCCGAACCCCGCCGAGGTCGGCCGGCGCGACGAGGCCGGCGAGGTCATCGCCGAGCGCCGCGGCATGTTCGGCAGCCAGGAGGGCGGCGACACCTCCGGCTACGGCGGCCTGCGCCGCACCGTCCGCCTCCCCGGCGCGACCCCCCGCCCCTACGGCGGGTGGTTCGACGAGGTGGCCGACGAGCTGGAGGGCGCCCTGGAGGAACAGGGCCTGGACCCGGCGGTCGTCATCGAGAAGACCGTCGTGGACCGGGACGAGATCACCTTCCACATCGCCCGCGAACACCTGCTGCCGGTCTGCCGCACCCTGCGCGACGACCCGGCGCTGCGCTTCGAACTGTGCACCGGCGTCAGCGGCGTGCACATCCCCGCCGACACCGGCCGGGAACTGCACGCCGTCTACCACCTGCGCTCGCTCACCCACGGTCGGCTCATCCGGGTGGAGACCTCCGCCCCCGACGCCGATCCGCACGTGCCCTCGGTGGTCACCGTCTACCCGACCAACGACTGGCACGAGCGCGAGGTCTACGACTTCTTCGGCCTGATCTTCGACGGGCACCCGGCGCTGACCCGGATCATGATGCCCGACGACTGGCAGGGCCACCCGCAGCGCAAGGACTACCCGCTCGGCGGCATCCCCGTCGAGTACAAGGGCGCCCAGATCCCGGCACCCGACCAGCGGAGGTCGTACAGCTGATGTCCCACGACACCACCTCACGGGGAACGGAGCGGGGCGCCCCCACCGCCACCGCGGGCGCCCGGGAAACCACCGAGGGGACGGTCTACACCGTCACCGGCGGCGACTGGGACCGCGTCGCGGAGGCCGCCTCGCGCGCCGACGACGAGCGGATCATCGTCAACATGGGTCCGCAGCACCCCTCCACGCACGGCGTGCTGCGCCTGATCCTGGAGATCGACGGCGAGACCGTCACCGAGGCCCGCTGCGGCATCGGCTACCTGCACACCGGCATCGAGAAGAACCTCGAATACCGGAACTGGACGCAGGGCACCACCTTCGTCACGCGCATGGACTACCTCACGCCCTTCTACAACGAGGTGGCCTACTGCCTGGGCGTGGAGAAGCTCCTCGGCATCACCGGGGACATCCCCGACCGCGCGAGCGTCATCCGGGTCCTGCTCATGGAGCTGAACCGGATCTCCTCCCACCTGGTCGCGATCGCCACCGGCGGCATGGAGCTGGGCGCCACCACGGTGATGATCTTCGGGTTCCGGGACCGCGAACTGTGCCTGGACCTCTTCGAGCTGATCACCGGCCTGCGGATGAACCACGCCTTCATCCGTCCCGGCGGCCTCGCCCAGGACCTGCCGCCCGGCACCGTGGACGCGCTGCGCGAGTTCATCGCCACCATGCGCACCAACCTCGTCGAGTACGACAAGCTGTGCAGCGGCAGCCCGGTCTTCAAGGCCCGCCTGAAGGACGTCGGCTACCTCGACCTCGCCGGCTGCCTGGCGCTGGGCATCACCGGCCCGATCCTGCGCTCCGCCGGCCTGCCCCACGACCTGCGGAAGACCGATCCGTACTGCGGCTACGAGACCTACGACTTCGAGGTCCCGACCACCGACACCTGCGACTCCTACGGCCGCTTCCTGCTGCGGTTGGAGGAGATGCGGCAGTCGCTGCGGATCATCGAGCAGTGCATCGAGCGGCTCGAACCCGGCCCGGTGATGGTGGAGGACAAGAAGATCGCCTGGCCCGCGCAGTTGGCCCTGGGCCCCGACGGCCTGGGCAACTCGCTGGAGCACATCCGCACCATCATGGGCACCTCCATGGAGGCCCTGATCCACCACTTCAAGCTGGTCACCGAGGGCTTCCGGGTCCCCGCCGGCCAGGTGTACACGGCCGTGGAGTCCCCCAAGGGCGAACTGGGCGTGCACATGGTCAGCGACGGCGGCACCCGTCCCTACAGGGTCCACTTCCGGGACCCCTCCTTCACCAACCTCGAGGCCGTGGCGGCGATGTGCGAGGGCGGCCAGATCGCCGACGTCATCGTCGCGGTGGCCTCCATCGACCCCGTGATGGGAGGCGTCGACCGATGACCGATGCGACACGGGCCGCGGAGTCCGGCGGGACCCCGGTGGCGCTGGGCATGCCCCAACTGCCCGCCCCGGACTTCCCCGCCGAGGTCCGCGAACGCCTGGCGGCCGATGCCCGGGAGATCATCTCCCGCTACCCCGACAGCCGCTCCGCGCTGCTGCCGATGCTGCACCTGGTGCAGGCCGAGGAGGGCTGGGTCTCCGCCACCGGCATGCGCTTCTGCGCCGAGATGCTGGACCTGACCCCCGCCGAGGTCACCGCGGTGGCCACCTTCTACACCATGTACCGGCGCAAGCCGTCGGGCGAGCACCAGGTCGGGGTGTGCACCAACACCCTGTGCGCGGTGCTCGGCGGCGACGCCATCTTCGCCGCCCTCCGGGAGCACCTGGAGGTGGACAACGGCGGCACCAGCGAGGACGGCAAGGTCACGCTGGAGCACATCGAGTGCAACGCGGCCTGCGACTACGCCCCCGTGGTGATGGTCAACTGGGAGTTCTTCGACAACCAGACCATCGAGTCCGCCAAGAAGCTGGTGGACGACCTGCGGGCCGGCCGCGAGGTGATCCCCACCCGGGGCGCCCCGCTGACCGACTTCCGGGGTGCCGCCCGCATCCTGGCCGGCTTCCCCGACGAGCGTCCCGACGCCGTCGCCGCCTCCGGCGCGGCCGGCCCCGCCACCATGGCCGGGCTGGAGATCGCCCGCGAGGTCGGCGCCGGCGCCCCCGGGTCCCCCGCCGGGGACGACAGCCGGGAGGAGCGTCGATGACCCCCGCGATCACCCCCGCGCCGCGCGACGGCAGCGGCAACGGCAACGGAACGGGCGCCGGGAAGGAAGGCGGCCGGGGCCCCGCCGAGGGCTCCCGCAAGCTCGCCGAGCAGATCCTCGCCCCCGTCCTCTCCGACATCTGGGACCACGAGGCCCCCTGGACCCTGGAGGCCTACCGCCGCGCCGGTGGCTACCGGGGCCTGAGCGTCGCCCTGGACATGGCGCCGGACGACGTCATCGCCCTGGTCAAGGACGCCGGGCTGCGCGGTCGCGGCGGCGCCGGCTTCCCCACCGGCATGAAGTGGCAGTTCATCCCGCAGGGCGACGACAAGCCGCACTACCTCGTCGTCAACGCCGACGAGTCCGAGCCGGGCACCTGCAAGGACATCCCGCTGCTGTTCGCCAACCCGCACTCGCTGATCGAGGGCATCGTGATCGCCTGCCACGCGATCCGCAGCGAGCACGCCTTCATCTACCTGCGCGGCGAGACCGTGCCGGTGCTGCGCCGGCTGCACCACGCCGTCGCCGAGGCGTACCGGGCCGGCTACCTCGGGAAGGACGCCCTGGGGCCGGGGAAGAACCTGGAACTCACCGTGCACGCCGGCGCCGGCGCGTACATCTGCGGCGAGGAGACCGCCCTGCTGGACTCCCTGGAGGGGCGCCGCGGCCAGCCCCGGCTGCGCCCGCCCTTCCCGGCGGTCGCCGGCCTCTACGCCTGCCCCACCGTGGTCAACAACGTGGAGTCCCTCGCCTCGGTGCCCCCCATCCTGGCCCGCGGCAAGGAGTGGTTCCGCTCCATGGGCAGCGAGAAGTCGCCCGGCTTCACCCTCTACTCGCTGTCCGGGCACGTCGCCCGGCCCGGCCAGTACGAGGGCCCGCTCGGCATCACGCTGCGCCAGCTGCTCGACCTCACCGGCGGGATGCGGCCCGGCCGCACCCTGAAGTTCTGGACCCCCGGCGGGTCCTCCACCCCGCTGCTGACCGCCGAGCACCTCGACGTGCCGCTGGACTACGAGGGCGTCGCCGAGGCCGGTTCCATGCTCGGCACCAAGGCCCTGCAGTGCTTCGACGACACCACCTGCGTGGTGCGCGCGGTCACCCGCTGGACCGAGTTCTACGCCCACGAGTCCTGCGGCAAGTGCACCCCCTGCCGGGAGGGCACCTTCTGGCTGGTCCAGTTGCTGCGCGACATCGAGGCCGGCAAGGGCTCGATGGCCGACCTCGACAAGCTCAACGACATCGCCGACAACATCAACGGCAAGTCGTTCTGCGCCCTGGGCGACGGCGCCGCCGCCCCGATCTTCTCCTCGCTGAAGTACTTCCGCGAGGAGTACGAGCAGCACGTCACCGGCGGCGGCTGCCCCTTCGACCCGGCCCGCTCCACCGTCTGGGCCGACTCCACCGCCGACCCCGCCGGTCGGGCCGACGGCTCCGCGCACCTGGAGGTGAACGCATGACTGTCACCACCGACGCCTCCGCCCGCGGCGGCGACGGGGCCGGGATCCCGCCCGAGGACCTGGTGACCCTCACCATCGACGGCATCGAGATCTCCGTCCCCAAGGGGACCCTGGTGATCCGCGCCGCCGAGCAGATCGGCATCGAGATCCCCCGGTTCTGCGACCACCCCCTCCTCGACCCGGTCGGCGCCTGCCGGCAGTGCATCGTCGAGGTGGAGGGCCAGCGCAAGCCGATGGCCTCGTGCACCATCACCTGCACCGACGGCATGGTGGTGCGCACCCACCTCACCTCCCCGGTCGCGGAGAAGGCCCAGAAGGGTGTGATGGAGCTGCTGCTCATCAACCACCCGCTGGACTGCCCGGTCTGCGACAAGGGCGGCGAGTGCCCCCTGCAGAACCAGGCGATGAGCCACGGCAACGCCGAGTCCCGCTTCGAGGGCGTCAAGCGCACCTTCCCCAAGCCGGTGCCGATCTCCGCCCAGGTGCTCCTGGACCGCGAGCGCTGCGTGCTGTGCGCGCGCTGCACCCGCTTCTCCAACCAGGTCGCCGGCGACCCGATGATCGAACTGCTGGAACGCGGCGCGCTCCAGCAGGTGGGCACCGGCGAGGACGAGCCGTTCGCCTCGTACTTTTCCGGCAACACCATCCAGATCTGCCCGGTCGGCGCGCTCACCTCGGCCGCCTACCGTTTCCGTTCCCGCCCCTTCGACCTGATCTCCTCGCCGAGCGTGTGCGAGCACTGTTCGAGCGGCTGCGCCACCCGCACCGACCACCGGCGCGGCAAGGTCATGCGTCGCCTGGCGGCCGAGGACCCCCGGGTCAACGAGGAGTGGATGTGCGACAAGGGCCGCTTCGGCTTCCGCTACGCGCAGCGGCCCGACCGGCTCACCACCCCCCTGGTCCGCGACCCGGACACCGGTGAGCTGACCGCGGCGAGCTGGCCGGAGGCGCTGGACGCCGCCGCCCGCGGCCTGGCCGCCGCGGTGGCCGGCGCCGGGGTCGGCGCGCTGCCCGGCGGCCGACTCACCGTCGAGGACGCCTACGCCTGGGCGAAGTTCACCCGCCTCGCCCTGCGCAGCGCCGACATCGACTTCCGGGCCCGTCCGCACGGGGCCGAGGAGGCCGCCTTCCTCGCCGCCCACGTCGCGGGCGGCCGGCCGGGAGCCGACTCGGTCACCCACACCTCCCTGGAGCACGCCCCGGCGGTCCTCCTGGTCGGCTTCGAGGCCGAGGAGGAGGCCCCCGGCGTCTTCCTGCGGCTGCGCAAGGGCATGCGCAAGCACGGCCTGAAGGTGTACTCGATCGCCACCCACGCCACCCGGGGTCTGACCAAGGCCGGCGGCACCCTGCTGCCCGCCGCCCCCGGCACCGAGCCCGAGTGGCTGGAGGCCATCGCCCGCGGGGAGGACGACCGCGGCGCGGGCACGGCGCTGCGCGCCGACGGCGCGGTGATCGTGGTCGGCGAGCGGCTGGCGACCGTGCCCGGCGGGTACACCGCGGCCGTCGCGACGGCCGCCGCCACCGGCGCCCGCCTGGTGTGGATCCCCCGCCGGGCCGGCGAGCGCGGCGCGCTGGAGGTCGGCGCGCTGCCCGGGCTGCTGCCCGGCGGCCGACCCGAGGGCGACCCCCGCGCCCGCCTGGAGGTCGCCGGCGTGTGGGGCATGGACCCCGCCGACCTGCCCTCCGGCCCCGGCCGCGACACCTCCGGCATCCTGGAGGCCGCCGCCGCCGGTCGCCTGGCGGCGCTGGTGGTCGGCGGCGTGGAGGTCGACGACCTGCCCGACCCGGCCCGCGCGCTCGCCGCCCTGGACCGGATGCGCGACGAGGGCTTCCTGATCAGCCTGGAGCAGCGGCCCTCCGAGGTCACCGAACGGGCGCACG
The DNA here is from genome assembly GCF_014141525.1 of Streptomyces calidiresistens. Taxonomy (GTDB): domain Bacteria; phylum Actinomycetota; class Actinomycetes; order Streptomycetales; family Streptomycetaceae; genus Streptomyces; species Streptomyces calidiresistens. The sequence goes on along the minus strand of NZ_VKHS01000008.1, from coordinate 10,365 downwards.
TGGTGCTGCCGGTGGCGGCCGTCGTCGAGAAGGGCGGCTCCTTCCTCAACTGGGAGGGACGCCTGCGCCCCTTCGAGCCGGCGATCAAGCCGGACCAGATGACCCGCCGCCAGGTCCAGCCCGACCTGCGGGCCCTGCACATGCTGGCCGACGCGATGGACGTGCCGCTGGGCCTGCCGGACGTCGCCGCCGCCCGCCGCGAACTGGACCGGTTCGAGGAGTGGGGCGGCGAGCTGCCGGTCGGCCCCACCGCCCGTTCCGCCGACCTGCCCCGGCCGCGCGCCGGTGAGGCGGTCCTGGCCGGTCACCGGATGCTGCTGGACCGCGGCCGGCTCCAGGAGGGCGACGAGGCGCTGGCCGCCACCCGCCACGACGCGCCCGCCCGGGTCTCCTCCGCCACGGCGCGGGAGTGCGGCCTGGCCGACGGCGGCCGGGTCGAGGTCACCGGCCCGGCCGGCGCGACCCGGATGCCGCTGGCCATCACGCCGGGAATGCCCGACGGCGTGGTCTGGCTGCCGCTCAACTCCGTGGGACGCGGGGTCCACCGCGACCTGGGGGCCGTGCCCGGCGACACCGTGCGCCTGGCCCCGGCACCGGAGGCGCCCGTCACCGCCTCCGTCACCGCTTCCGCCACCGAGAAGGGAGGGGACGCATGACGAGCGCCGACGCCGTGCTCGCGCAGGAGGCCGACCTGTCGATGTTCGGCACGGATCCGTTCTGGCTGATCCTGCTCAAGGCGGTCTGCGTCTTCGCGTTCCTGATGGGCACCGTGCTGATCTCCATCGTGATGGAGCGCAAGGTGGTCGCCTGGATGCAGCTGCGCATCGGCCCCAACCGCCACGGCCCGTGGGGGATGCTGCAGTCCCTGGCCGACGGCATCAAGCTGATGCTCAAGGAGGACATCGTCGTCAAGGGGGCCGACAAGCCGGTCTACATCCTGGCGCCGATCCTGGCGGTGGTCCCCGCCTTCATGGCCTTCGCGGTGATCCCCTTCGGGCCCGCCGACGACCCGGTGACGATCTTCGGCACCGAGACCGTCCTGCAGCTGACCGACCTGCCGGTGGCGCTGCTGTACGTGCTGGCCACCTCGGCGATCGCGGCCTACGGCACGGTCCTCGCCGGTTGGTCCTCCGGCTCCACCTACCCCCTGCTGGGCGGGGTGCGGGCCACCGCGCAGATCATCTCCTACGAGGTCGCGATGGGCCTGTCCTTCGCGGCCGTCTTCCTCTACTCGGGGACGATGTCCACCTCGGGGATCGTCGGCGCGCAGGCCGACCGCTGGTTCGCGGTCCTCCTGCCGATCTCCTTCCTCATCTACCTGGTGTCGATGGTCGGCGAGGCGCACCGCGCCCCGTTCGACATGCCGGAGTCCGAGGGCGACCTCGTGGGCGGCTTCAACACCGAGTACTCCTCGATCAAGTTCGCGATGTTCATGCTCGCGGAGTACATCCACATGGTCACCGTCTCGGCCCTGATGGTGACGATCTTCCTGGGCGGCTGGCGGGCCCCGGCACCGATCAGCACCTGGTGGGAGGGGGCCAACTCCGGTTGGTGGCCCATCCTGTGGTTCGTCGCCAAGTTGATCGGCGTGCTCTTCGTCTTCGTCTGGCTGCGCGGCACCCTGCCCCGGGTGCGCTACGACCAGTTCATGATGCTGGGCTGGAAGGTCCTCATCCCCGTCGCGCTGGTCTGGCTGATGCTCGTGGCCACCGTGCGGGCGCTGCAGCTGGAGGGCCGCACCCTCACCGACATCGTCTTCTGGGTCCTGGGGGGTGTCCTGGTCCTGCTGATCCTGTCCTTCGTGGTGGACGTGTTCCGGGACCGCGCCGACCGCGCCCGGGAGAAGGAGGGCGACGGGAACGGCGACGAGGCGGAGTTCGACCCGATGGCCGGCGGCTACCCCGTGCCGCCGCTGCCCGGCCAGAGCCTGCCGCCGGTGCCGCGCCGGCCCGCCCGCGGCCCGCGCGCCGAACGGGAACCCGCGTCGGTTCCCGCCGGCACCGAGGGGTCCGGGGCCCCGGCGGACGGCGGCACCGACGCTCCCACCGACGACAGGACCTCACGGAAGGAGGGGAACGATGCCTGAGTTCGAGAACCCGGTGGCCGGGTTCGGGGTCACCTTCAAGGCGATGTTCAAGCGGCGCCTGACCGAGCAGTACCCCGAGCAGAAGAAGCCCACCGCGCCCCGCTTCCACGGACGCCACCAGCTCAACCGTCACCCGGACGGGCTGGAGAAGTGCATCGGCTGCGAGCTGTGCGCCTGGGCCTGCCCGGCGGACGCCATCTACGTCGAGGGCGCGGACAACACCGAGGAGGAGCGCTACTCGCCCGGTGAGCGGTACGGCCGCGTCTACCAGATCAACTACCTGCGCTGCATCCTGTGCGGCCTGTGCGTGGAGGCGTGCCCCACCCGCGCGCTGACCATGACCAACGAGTACGAGCTGGCCGACCGCAGCCGCGAGTCGCTCATCTTCACCAAGGAGGAGCTGCTCGCCGGGCTGACCGACGGGATGGTCGAGCCGCCGCACGCCATGTACCCGGGCGCCGACGAGCAGTCGTACTACCGGGGCGAGGTCCAGGCGGCGGCCGAGGGCACCGAGCGGCAGGTCGCCTTCTCCAAGGGGGAGACCGGGGCGCCGGACGCGCCCCCCGCGGGGACCGCGAGCGACGACTCCGGCACCGCGAACCCCATCGGCACGGCGAACGACGCGAGCGGCACGGAGGTGCGGTCGTGAGCACGCTGACCGCGCTCGCCGCGGAGACCACCACCTCCGGTGGCGAGGCGGCGCAGTTCTGGATCCTGGCCCCGATCGCCGTCGCCGGCGGCCTGGGCACCGTGTTGATGCGCCGCGCGGTGCACTCGGCGCTGTGCCTGGCCGGGACGATGGTCATCCTGGCCCTGTTCTACCTGGCCAACGGCGCCTACTTCCTGGGCGTCGTGCAGATCGTCGTCTACACCGGCGCGGTCATGATGCTCTTCCTGTTCGTGCTGATGCTGGTCGGCGTGAGCGCGGCGGACTCCCTGAAGGAAACCCTGAAGGGGCAACGGCTGCTGGCCGCCGCCTGCGGCCTGGGCCTGGGCATCCTGCTGATCGCCGGCATCGGGCAGGCGTCGGTCGGCTCCTTCACCGGGCTGGCCGAGGCCAACGCGGACGGCAACGTGCAGGGCCTGGCGAGCCTGCTGTTCACCCGGTACGTGGTCGCCTTCGAGGTGACCGGCGTGCTGCTGACGATCGCCGCGGTGGGCGCCACCCTGCTGACCCACCGCGAGCGCATCGAGCGCAACAAGACCCAGCGCGAGCAGGCCGAGGAGCGGGTGCGCTCCGGCGAGCAGCTGCCGCCGCTGCCCGCCCCCGGCGTCTACGCCCGGCACAACGCGGTGGACATCCCCGCGCTGCTGCCGGACGGCCGGCCCTCCGACCTGTCCGTCAACCCCACCCTGCGGGAGCGCGGGCAGGTCCGCGAGGTGCACCGGCAGGCCCTGGCCGACCTGGCGGCGATCGAGCGCCGGACGGCCGAGTACCAGGGACGGGCCGTCACCGTCACCCCGCCCCGGCGGGCCGGCGACGCCGCCCCCGCCACCGACGAGGGGAACGACACCCCCGCGGCTGAGGGCGGCGGCAACGGTGACCACGGCGACAACGGCGACAACGGCAGGGACAACGGTCCGGACGCGGCAGGCGAGGAGGCCCGTCGGTGAGCCCCGAGAACTATCTCCACCTGGCCGCGCTGCTGTTCACCATCGGCGCCTGCGGCGTCCTGGTGCGGCGCAACGCCATCGTGGTCTTCATGTGCGTGGAGCTGATGCTCAACGCCGGGAACCTGGCGCTGGTCGCCTTCTCCCGCATGCACGGCAACCTCGACGGCCAGATCATGGCGTTCTTCGTCATGGTCGTCGCCGCCGCCGAGGTCGTCGTCGGCCTGGCGATCATCGTCATGCTCTACCGCTCCCGGCACTCGGCCTCGGTCGACGACGCCAGTCTGATGAAGCTGTGAGGGGATTGGACCTGTGGAGTCACTGATCGGACTGCTCCTCGCGCCGCCCCTGCTCGGCGCCGCGGTGCTGTTGCTCGGCGGCCGGCGCCTGGACCGCGTCGGCCACTGGATCGGCACCGCCCTGGCGGCGACCTCCTTCGCCGTCGCCGTGGTGCTCTTCGCCGACCTGCTGGGCCGGGACGCGGGTGACCGCACCCTCACCCAGCACCTGTACAGCTGGGTGCCGGTCGGCGGTTTCCAGGCGGACATCGCCTTCCGGCTGGACCAGCTGTCGATGACCTTCGTGCTGCTGGTCACCAGCGTCGGCACGCTCATCCACCTGTACTCGGTCGGGTACATGGAGCACGACGAGCGCCGCCGCCGCTTCTTCGGCTACCTGAATCTCTTCCTGGCGGCGATGCTGCTGCTGGTCCTCGCCGACAACTACCTCCTGCTGTACGTGGGCTGGGAGGGCGTGGGCCTGGCCTCCTTCCTGCTGATCGGCTTCTGGCAGCACAAGCCGAGCGCGGCCACCGCCGCGAAGAAGGCCTTCGTGGTCAACCGGGTCGGTGACATCGGGCTGGCCATCGCCATCCTGGTCATGTTCACCACCTTCGGCACCTTCGCCTTCGGCGAGGTCCTGCCGGCCGCCGCCGACGGCGGCGCGACCGAGACCACGATGACCCTCATCGGCCTGATGCTGCTGCTCGCCGCCTGCGGCAAGTCCGCCCAGGTGCCGCTGCAGTCCTGGCTGGGCGACGCGATGGAGGGCCCGACCCCGGTCTCCGCCCTCATCCACGCCGCCACGATGGTCACCGCCGGCGTCTACCTGATCGTCCGCTCCGGCGCGATCTTCGAGGCCGCCCCCGACGCGCAGACCGCCGTCATCGTGGTCGGCGCCGTCACCCTGATCTTCGGGGCGATCGTCGGATGCGCCAAGGACGACATCAAGAAGGCGCTGGCCGGCTCGACCATGTCGCAGATCGGCTACATGATGCTGGCCGCCGGGCTCGGCCCGATCGGCTTCGTCTTCGCGATCATGCACCTGGTCACCCACGGCTTCTTCAAGGCCGGGCTGTTCCTCGGCGCCGGGTCCGTCATGCACGGCATGAACGACGAGGTGGACATGCGCCGCTACGGCGGCCTGCGGCGGTACATGCCGATCACCTTCGTCACCTTCGGCCTCGGCTACCTGGCCATCATCGGCTTCCCGTACCTGTCGGGCTTCTTCTCCAAGGACGAGATCATCTACGCCGCCTTCGGGCGCGGCGGGACCCAGGGCTGGATCCTGGGCGGGGTCACCCTGCTGGGCGCGGGCCTGACCGCGTACTACATGACCCGCATCATGATCCTCACCTTCTTCGGCGAGAAGCGCTGGCAGCCGGACGCCGCCGGCCACGAGCCGCACCCGCACGAGTCGCCGCGCACCATGACGATCCCGATGATCGTGCTGGCCGTCGGCTCGGTCTCCGCGGGCTTCCTGTTCAACCTCAACCACGCCTTCGTGGACTGGCTCTCGCCGGTCACCGGCATCGCGGAGGGCGACTCGCCCGTCAGCCACCTGACGGTCTCGATCGCCGCCACCACCGTGATGCTCATCGGCGTGGCCATCGCCTGGTGGCAGTACGGCCGCCGGCCCGTCCCGGAGCACGCGCCCACCGGCCGGTGGGTCACCCGGGCCGCCCGCCGCGACCTGCTGCAGGACGACTTCAACCACGCGGCGTTCGTGCTGCCGGGCAACTACCTCACCCGGGGCCTGGTCTACGTCGACCACAAGCTGGTGGACGGCGTGGTCAACGGCACCGCCGCCGCGTTCGGCGGGCTGTCGGGCCGGTTGCGTCGGGTGCAGAACGGCTACGCCCGCTCCTACGCGGTCTCGATGTTCGGCGGTGCGGCGCTCCTGATCGCCGTGACCCTGCTGATGAGGGCGGTCTGAGATATGTCATTTCCCCTGTTGACGGCCACCGCCGTACTGCCCGCCATCGGAGCGGTGGCCACCGCGGCGGTGCCCGCCGCCCGTCGCGAGGCGGCCAAGTGGCTGGCCCTGCTGTTCTCCCTGGGCACCCTCGCCCTGGCGGCGGCGGTCCTGCTCAACTTCCAACCGGGCGGCGACCGCTACCAGCTGACCGAGTCCCACGCCTGGATCCCGGCCTTCGGCGTCCGCTACGAACTGGGCGTGGACGGCATCGGCGTCGCGATGATCGCGCTCACCGCCGTCATCGTGCCCTTCCTCATCGGCGCCGGCTGGAACGACGCCGACCCGCGGGAGGGCGAGACGCCCGCCGGCCGCCGGTGGCGCCCCACCCAGGGTTTCTTCGCCCTGATCCTCATGGTGCAGGCGATGGTCATCATGTCCTTCGCCGCCACCGACATCTTCCTCTTCTACATCTTCTTCGAGGCCATGCTCATCCCGATGTACTTCCTCATCGGGGGCTTCGGGGACCGCGCCGGCGAGCACGGCGAGGAGCGGCAGTCCAAGCAGCGCACCTACGCCGCGGTGAAGTTCCTGCTCTACAACCTCGCCGGCGGCCTGATCATGCTGGCCGCCGTGGTCGGCCTGTACGCCGCCACCGCGGGCCAGCTGGAGGGCGGGGGCACCTTCTCCCTCCAGGCCATCACCGAGGCCCGCGCCGCCGGTGAGCTGACCTTCGCGCAGAACACCGAACGGCTGCTGTTCCTCGGCTTCTTCCTGGCCTTCGCGATCAAGGCGCCGCTGTGGCCGCTGCACACCTGGCTGCCCAACGCCATGGGTGAGTCCACCGCCCCGGTGGCCGTCCTGATCACCGCCGTGGTCGACAAGGTCGGCACCTTCGCGATGCTCCGCTTCTGCCTGGGCCTCTTCCCCGAGGCGAGCGTCTGGGCCACCCCCGTGGTGCTGGCGCTGGCCCTGGTGTCGATCGTCTACGGCGCCCTGCTGGCCCTGGGCCAGCGGGACATGAAGCGCCTGATCGCCTACGCCTCGATCAGCCACTTCGGCTTCATCGTGCTCGGCATCTTCGCGATGACCTCCCAGGGTCAGAGCGGCGCCACCCTCTACATGGTCAACCACGGCATCGCCACCGCCGTCCTCATGCTGGTCGCCGGTTTCCTCATCTCCCGCCGCGGCTCCCGGCTCATCGCCGACTACGGCGGGGTGCAGAAGGCCGCGCCGGTGCTGGCCGGTACCTTCCTGGTGGGCGGCCTGGCGACGCTCTCGCTGCCGGGCACCGGGCCGTTCGTCAGCGAGTTCCTCGTCCTGGTCGGCACCTACAGCCGCTATCCGGTGGCCGGGATCATCGCCTGCGCGGGCATCGTGCTGGCCGCGCTCTACGTCCTGATCCTCTACCAGCGCACCATGACCGGACCGACCCGGTCGACGACCGAGCGGATGCCCGACCTGCGGCCCCGCGAACTCGCCGTGGTCGGACCGCTGATCGCGTTGGTGCTCTTCCTGGGCGTCTTCCCGAAGCCGCTGACCGACATCATCGATCCGGCGGTCGATCACACCCTGTCGGACGTCGGGGTGGAGGACCCCGCCCCTGAAGTGGAGGCCCGCCCGTGAGCCCGGTGATCCACCCGTACACCGCCGCTCCCGCCCTGCTGACGCAGGCGCAGGAACGGCTGGAGGCGCCGCAGATCGAATGGGTGGCGCTCTCCCCGACCCTCATCGTGCTCGGCGTGGCCGCCGTCGGCATCCTGGTCGAGGCGTTCGCCCCGCAGCGCGCCCGGTACCTCACGCAACTGCTGCTCTCCGTCATCGGCATCGCCGCCGCCTTCGCGGCCGTGGTGGGCCTGGCGGCGAGCGGCTACGCGACCACGCGGGCGGAGATCGCCGGCATGGGCTCGATCGCGGTGGACGGCCCGACGCTGTTCCTCCAGGGAGTGCTGCTGCTGGTCGGTCTGGTCTCGCTGTTCCTGTTCGCCGAACGGCGCCTGGAACCCGCCGAACACGGCCGGGCGGTGGACTCCTTCACCGCGCAGGCCGCCGCCGTCCCCGGCGGTCCGGCGGAGCGCGAGGCGGTGAAGGTGGGTCGCACCACCACCGAGATCTTCCCGCTGCTGCTGTTCGCCCTCGGCGGCATGCTGATCTTCCCCGCCGCCAACGACCTGCTGATCCTGTTCATCGCCCTCGAGGTCTTCTCGCTGCCGCTGTACCTGCTCTGCGCGCTGGCCCGCCGCCGGCGGCTGCTGTCGCAGGAGGCCGCGGTGAAGTACTTCCTGCTGGGCGCCTTCGCCTCGGCGTTCCTGCTGTTCGGCATCGCCCTGCTCTACGGCTACGCGGGCACCCTCGACTACGCCGGCATCGCCGAGGTCATCGCCGGCACGCCCGCGGCGGTGGATCCCGGACTGGCCTCCACCATGGGCAACGACGTCTACCTGCTGATCGGCGGGGCGCTGCTGCTGATGGGCCTGCTGTTCAAGGTCGGCGCGGTGCCGTTCCACATGTGGACCCCGGACGTCTACCAGGGCGCGCCCACCCCGGTCACCGGCTTCATGGCCGCCGCCACCAAGGTCGCCGCCTTCGGCGCCCTGCTCCGGCTGCTGTACGTGGTGCTGCCGGGTCTGCAGTGGGACTGGGAGCCGGTGCTGTGGGGCGTGGCCATCGCCTCGATGGTGGCCGGCGCGGTCATCGCCATCACCCAGACCGACGTCAAGCGGCTGCTGGCCTACTCCTCGATCGCCCACGCCGGGTTCATCCTCACCGGTGTGCTGGCGGTCAGCGAGGACGGCGTCTCCTCGGTGCTGTTCTACCTGGCGGCCTACTCCTTCGTGACGCTGGGCGCCTTCGCCGTGGTCACGCTGGTGCGGGACGCGGGCGGGGAGGCCACCCACCTGTCGAAGTGGGCCGGGCTGGGGCGGCGTTCGCCGCTGCTGGCCGGGGTGTTCGCGCTCTTCCTGCTGGCCTTCGCGGGCATTCCGCTGACCTCCGGGTTCACCGGCAAGTTCGCGGTCTTCCGGGCGGCGGCCGAGGCGGGCGCGATCGGCCTGGTCATCGTCGGTGTGCTGGCCTCTGCGGTGGCGGCGTTCTTCTACATCCGGGTGATCGTGCTGATGTTCTTCAGCGACCCGCAGGAGGGCGGCCCCTCGGTGGTCATCCCGAGCCCGATGACCACCTCGGTGGTCGGTCTGGCGGCCGTGGTCACGCTGGTGCTGGGCGTCGCGCCGCAGTACTTCCTGGACCTGGCGCAGCAGGCGGCGGTCTTCGCCTTCCGCTGATCCCGGTACCGCACCGGTTTCGCGTTCCGGCCCCCGGGGCCGCCCGTCACGGGCGGCCCCGGGGGCCTTTCGCGGTCGCTTCGGGCCGCTCCCCGATTCGATCGGGTGCGGTCCGGTGCGGGCCGGTGCGGCTCAGGAGAGGTCGGGGAGGAGGGTCTCCGCGGCCCCGTCCTCCCACTCCACGACCCAGCCGTCCCCGGAGGGCCGCAGCAGGGCGGTCCGGTCCTCCGGCACGGGGGAGCCCTCGCCGCCGGCGTCCCCGGCCAGGCAGGCGAAGTCCACCGCCACGGCTTCCCCGGCCTCCCCCTCGGCCGGTCGGGGCCGGCCCCAGCAACTGGTGGGCGGGTCCCCGGCGGAGTAGGTGACGGTGGTGCCCCCCTCGGTCACGGTCAGCGTGCGGCCCGGTGCGTCGGGATCGCTCCACAGGCCGTCCGGGAGCGCGGGCGCCAGGGGGTCCGGGGCGTTCCCGCCGGCGGGGTCGGCCGGGTCGTCCGGCGCGGTGGCCCCGGCGGCGTCACCCCCGGGGTCGGTGTCGTCGTTCCCGCCGTCCGTCTCCGGGGCCCCGGCGGCGTCCGGGGCCCTCCCGTCCGCCGGGTCGTCCCCGGCGTTCCCGATGCCGCCGTCGCCGCCGCAGGCGGCGCACAGGCCCACCAGGAGGGCCACGACGGGAAGGAGTCCCGCCGCCCTCCCCACGGTCCGCGGGGCCCTCCCGGGGCCCGCCGTTCCCGCCGCTCCTCCGGTTCCGGGGGGACGGGTCTCGCGTGGTGTGCCGGCCATCCGGGTCTCCTCGGTTCTCGTGTCCGCCCGCCGCCCTTTGCCAACGCAACCGCACGGTAACGACCCCCGGCCGTGGCGGCCAGGGGTCGTCCGAGGTCTCCCGCCGGTCCTCACCGGAGCCGGCCGGAACGTTCACGAGCGGGGGCGGGTCAGCCCCCCGTGCCGAGGTCCCCGAGGTCCCCGAGGTCCCCGAGGTCGCCGAGCTCGCCGAGATCGAGGTCCCCGAGGTCGAGCTCGGCGGGCGGGTTCGACCCGGAGAGGTCCAGCACCTTGGTGTACTCGACGGTCCCGCCGGACTCCCAGCGCACGCTCAGGGTGTCGCCGTTCGCCGAGGCCACGCCGGCGCGCTCCTCGTCCGGCACACCGGTCTGCGGATCCGTGCACACCCTGTCTCTTACACACATGAGACCTTGACGA
>NZ_VKHS01000799.1 GCF_014141525.1 Streptomyces calidiresistens | reverse complement strand
GGGGCGCCCCGACCCCCGTCCGGGGGGCGGGGCGCCCCACGGTCCCGTCCGCGCGCCGCACTGATCACCGGCGGGTTCGGCACCCCCGTCCCTCCCGGGCGGGAGACGGGCCGTTCGGCCCGCCGGGGACCCGTTCGGGTCGGTTCGCCGCCGAACGTCCCCTTCGGCCGTGTTCCGCCGGCGGCGAGCGACCGGGACCCGGATACTCGATCAAGGGGGTCCCGGCCCGCCGGGTCGGGAACCGAGCCGGCTTCCGTCCGGAAGACCCGAACGCCCCGGAGGATCTCCCATGGCCCTGCAGACGCTTCCCCTGATCAGTGAGTGCACCGCGGAAAGCTGCGCCTTCAACACCGAGCACGCCTGCCACGCCCCGGCCATCACCGTGGGCAACGTCCAGGATCCCCTGTGCGACACCTACCTGACCGCCCCCGACAAGGGCGGTGACCCGGAGGCCACGGGCCGCGTCGGCGCGTGCAAGATGGCCGACTGCCGGCACAACGAGCACTTCGAGTGCCACGCCCCCGGCATCTCCGTGGGCTACCAGGACGAGAAGGTGGACTGCCTGACCTACGCCACCGCCTGACCCGCCGCCCGGCCCGGGTCCCCGACCCGCCGGTCCCCTCCGGGCCGGGTGCCGCGCCCCTCGGCGCCGGCACCCGGCCCGGAGCCGTGCGGTCCCCCGCACGACCGTCGAACGGAGGTCGCACGACCGTGCGGTGTCGGACGTCGGTCCCCTCCGGGAGCCCGGCGGCGAGGGCCCCCGCCCCGGGTGGGGAGACGGGGCAGCCGGCCGGAGTACGTAGGCTTGGCCCCGGGACGCGCGACCGACCGGCCGCCCCCGCACAGCGCGCGGCGGCAGCCGCCCGGACGACGAAGGAGGCATCCCCATGACCGGCCCGGTTCCGGAGAGCCACGAGCCCGCCCACGACCCGGAGGTCCTGCAGCTCGCGGCGAAGGTCTTCGAACTGGCCCGCAACGGGGACACCGACACGGTCGCCGCCTACGTGGACGCCGGCGTGCCGCCGAACCTCTGCAACGAGAAGGGCGACACCCTCCTCATGCTCGCCGCCTACCACGGCCACGCCGCCACCGTGCGGGCGCTGCTGGAGCGCGGCGCCGACGCCGGGCGGGCCAACGACCGGGGCCAGACCCCGATCGCGGGCGCCGTGTTCAAGGGCGAGGAGGAGGTGGTGCGGGTGCTGCTGGAGGCCGGCGCCGACCCGGCCGCCGGACAGCCCTCCGCGATCGAGACGGCCCGGATGTTCGCCAAGACCGACCTGCTGCTGCTCTTCGGCGCCGATTCCTGAGCCGGTCCCGGCCGGGACCGCCGCTCCCGGCCGGGGAGGCTCAGTGCGCGATGCCGTCGATCAGGTCCCGGGCCCCCTGTCGCAGCAGCGCCACCGCCACCGAGGTGCCCAGCGTCCCCGGGTCCAGCCGACCGGCCTCCTCCGACGCGGAGAGCACCACCTTGCCGTCGGGGCTGAACACCATCGCGGACAGCGACAGTTCGCCCTCCGCGTCGGTGCGCGCCCAGCCCGCGATCGGGCTGTTGCAGTGCCCCTGGAGGACGTGCAGCAGCATCCGCTCGGCGGTGGACTCCCGGTGGGTGGCGGGGTGGTTGAGGTCGCTCACCACGTCGATGAGGCCGGTGTCGTCCTCCCGGCACTGCAGGGCCAGCACCCCCGCGCCGATCGGCGGCATCATCTCCTCGGTGGACAGCACCTCGGTGATCACGTCCGGGCGGCCGATGCGGTGCAGGCCCGAGACGGCCAGCAGCAGGGCGTCCGCCTCACCCGCCGCCAGCTTCTCCATCCGCCGGTTCGCGTTGCCGCGCATCGGCACGCACTCCAGGTGCGGGTGGGCGGCGGACAGTTGCGCGACCCGGCGCACGGAGGAGGTGCCGATCCGGCTGCCCGGCGGCAGGTCGGCGAGGCCGAGACCCCCGGGGTGGATCAGGGCGTCGCGCACGTCGTCCCGCTCCAGGAAGGCGGCGAAGGTCGTGCCCGCCGGCAGCGGCCGGTCGGCGGGGATGTCCTTGAGGCAGTGCACGGCCAGGTCCGCCTCGCCGGCGAGCAGGGCCGCGTCCACCTCCTTGGTGAACGCCCCCTTCCCCTCCACCAGCGACAGGTCGCCCAGCCACCGGTCCCCCGTGGTGCGCACCGGCACCACCTCGGTGCGGATACCGGGGTGCAGGGCGGCCAACTCGGCGCGGACCCGCTCCACCTGGGCCAGGGCCATGGGCGAGTCGCGGGAGACGATACGGATCAACTCGGGCGCGGACATGGCGGCCACGATAGTGCCCCCGGGCCCCTCCCCCGCACCGCCGCCGGGGCGTCCGGTCCCACCGGAGCGAGACGGCGCGCGACAGGTGGGGCCGGGAGACGAC
>NZ_VKHS01000798.1 GCF_014141525.1 Streptomyces calidiresistens | reverse complement strand
GCAGGTCGTCCATCCGTTCGCGCCAGTAGGCGGCGGCCCTGCGGTGGTCCTCGGTGTCGGCCCGCTCCCGCAGGGCGGCGACGCAGCGCTCGAAGGTGGTGGCGGGCAGCGGCAGTCGCGCGTCCGGGTTCTCGTAGAAGGTGCGCAGTTCGCGATCCCACACGAAGTAGCCGGCGGTGTCGCAGACCAGCACGTCGACGTTGACGAAGAGGCGGATCACCCCGTCCGGAAGGCGGGCGGCGCGGATGTCCACCAGGGGCCAGCGCCCCGGATGGGGTTCCCGGCGGACCATGGTCTCGCGGATGCGTTCCAGCGCGCGGTCGCGCTCCTCCGGGGTCCGGTCGGTCAGGTCGCGGACCCGGATGCGGTAGCGCGGGACCCGTTCCAGGACGCGGTTGCGACCCTCGGCGGTGATCACCGCGCGCAGCATGGGGTGGCGCGCGACGACCCGGTTCCACGCCTCCTCGTAGCGGGGGACGTCCAGGTCGGGGCAGTCGTACTCCAGGTGGAAGGAACAGGGAACGTTGCCCATCCGGTAACCGCCGGAGCCGCCGATCCAGTAGGCGTGCTGAACCCGGGTGAGGGGGAACTCCCCCGGGGTCCCCCCGGTGTCGGTGTCGTCCGGTCGGGACGACCCGGTCGGTTCCGGGGTCGGTTCCGGTGCCGCTTCCGCGCCGGGGGTCTCCAGCAACGGGGCGAGGGAGGCGATGGTGGGGCGGGCCAGCAGGTCCGTCAGGCGCAGCCGCACCCCGAGGTCGTCGCGCAGGCGCGCGAGCATCCGGGTGGCGAGCAGCGAGTGACCCCCGAGCGCGAAGAAGTCGGCGTCCGGGTCGGTGACGGGGAAGCCCAGGAGGTCCGACCAGAGTGCGGCGAGGACGCGCTCGGCCGGCTCGAATCCCCCGGCCGGTTCCTCGCCGGCGCTCCCCTCCCACCCGGGTTCCGGGAGTCCCCCCTGCGTGGCGACCACCGGTCCCCCGGCGGTGCGGAGGGAGAGGTCGACCGGGGAGACCGCGATCGAGGGCGGGGCGTCGCGCCGTGCCGCGAGGGCCAGGATCCGGTCCAGGCTCCGCATGCCGTCGGCCGCGCCGATCGAGTGGCGGGAGGCCACGACGCGTTCGGTGCCCCCGGGGCCGACCCGCCAGCCGTCCCAGGCAATGGCGATCCAGGCCGTGCGCCCGTCCTCCTCCGCGTGTTCCCGCTCGGCGAAGGCGTCCAGGAAGCGGTTGACCGCGGCGTACGGGGCCAGGCCCAGGCCACCGACGAAGGCGGTGGCCGAGGACATCAGCACCACGACCTCGGGGCGGCGGTCCCCGGGCAGGTCACGGACCGCCGAGCGCAGCGCCTCGGCGGCGGTCACCTTGGCCCGGGCGTGCGCCCGAACCGACTCCTCGTTCACCGACCGCAGGGGGGTGACCGCCTCGGAGGCGACCACGCCGGCGGCGTGGATCACCGGGCCGAGAGGGCCGTCCCGGTCCGTCAGTTCGCGCAGCAGGTCGGTCACGGCCCGCGCGTCGGCGGCGTCGACGGCGCGGACCTCGATGTCCGCGCCCTCGGAACGCAATCGACCCACGGTCCCCGCCCGGGCGGGGCCCGCGTCCCCGTCCAGCCCCGTGCGTCCGGTGACGACGACCCGCCGACCGGTGCGGGCCAGGTGCCCGGCGACGGTCAGGCCCACATCGCCCAGACCGCCGAGGATCACCGCGGTGGCGGCCGGGTCGCCGGCGCCCCGGGGCGCGGCGGCGTCCTCCGGTCGCCAGTGCTCCAGGGAACGCACCCAGCGGTGACGGCCGCGCAGCGCGACCTCCGTGCCCGAGGCGCCGCCGGCGGCCAGTTCGGCGGCCTCCCGGCACACGGCGGCGACGGCCCCGGGGTCCGCTTCGGCACCGGCGGGGAGCCCGCCGGGCAGGTCCACGGTGCGCCACCGCAGGCCGGGGAACTCCTGGGAGAGCACCCGGGGGACGGCGAGAGCGGCCGCGTCCGCCGGGGAGGGACGGTCCGCGCTCTCCACCTGCTGGGTTCCCGCCGCGAGGTGCAGCAGACAGGTGTCCCGTGCCCAGGGGGCCATCGCGGCGGCGACGGCCGCGCAGTCCAGGAGCGCGGCGGTCACCCCGTTCGCGGCGGCGTTCGCGGCGTTCGGGTCCTCCGTCGCGGGGCGGTGGCCGGGGTCCACGATCACCACCCCGTCACACGGTTCGGTGCCGGCGGTCGCGGTGACCACCTCGGCACCGGCCTCGGCGAACGCGGCCCGTATCGACTCCGCGCGGGGGCCGTCGCCGGCCACCAGCCAGCGACCGGTGGGGCGGTTCGGTGCCGGGGGCGGGGTGCGGTGCCACACCGGCAGGTGGAAGGGCTCGTGCTCATCGGGGGTCCTCCCGCCGGCCCCCGACCCGGGGG
>NZ_VKHS01000797.1 GCF_014141525.1 Streptomyces calidiresistens | reverse complement strand
CTCCCGCTCCCCGGCCCCTCCCCCTCCGACCGGCGGTTCTCAACACTTTGTTGAGGGGGAGGGCCGAGGTTAGCCGTCGTGAGGGGGAAACACAACGGTCGGGTCGGGTCACGGAACGTTCACGTCGACGCGGGGGATCGCCACACCGGATTGATCGCCGGGCAAACCCGATGTCATGTGCCCCCGGCACGATGGGCGGCGGCGGACGACACCGCGCCCCGGGACCACCCAGGACTCTACGGAGCACGTCCCCGGTGCCGCCGAGGGGGCGGGCCGGTGGGGCGGACCCGGGTCGTCCCGGGGTTGTCGGGCGTCCGTTTCCACCGTACGGCGGACTACGGTGGGGACATGCACGAGCAGCCGAGTCCCCACTTCGAAACCCTGGCGATCCACGCCGGCCAGGAGCCCGACCCCCTGACGGGGGCGGTGGTGCCGCCGATCCACCAGGTGTCCACCTTCAAGCAGGACGGCGTGGGCGGCCTGCGCGGCGGCTACGAGTACAGCCGCTCCGCCAACCCCACCCGGACCGCGTTGGAGGAGAACCTGGCGGCGCTGGAGGGCGGGTCCCGCGGCCTGGCCTTCGCCTCCGGCCTGGCGGCCGAGGACTGCCTGCTGCGCACCGTCCTGTCGCCGGGCGACCACCTGGTGATCCCGAACGACGCCTACGGCGGCACGTTCCGGCTGATCTCGAAGGTCGTGGAGCGGTGGGGCGTGGAGTGGTCGGTGGTCGACACCTCCGACGTCGAGGCGGTGCGCGCGGCGATGCGCCCGCGCACCCGCGCGGTGTGGGTGGAGACGCCCTCCAACCCGCTGCTGGGCATCACCGACATCGCGGCGATCGCCGAGATCACCCGCGAGGCGGGCGCGCGTCTGGTGGTGGACAACACCTTCGCGAGCCCCTATCTGCAGCAGCCGCTGGCGCTGGGCGCCGACGTGGTGGTGCACTCCACGACCAAGTACCTCGGCGGCCACTCGGACGTGGTGGGCGGGGCGCTGGTGACCTCGGACCCCGGGCTGGGCGAGGAGTTGGCCTTCCACCAGAACGCGATGGGGGCGGTCGCCGGGCCGTTCGACTCGTGGCTGGTGCTGCGCGGCATCAAGACGCTGGCGGTGCGGATGGACCGGCACAACGCCAACGCGGCGCGGGTGGTGGAGATGCTGCGCTCCCACCCGTCGGTGCACGCGGTGCTGTACCCGGGGCTGGACTCGCACCCGGGGCACGAGGTGGCGGCCAAGCAGATGTCGGGCTTCGGCGGGATGGTGTCGTTCCGGGTGACCGGCGGCGAGGAGGCCGCGGTCGCGGTCTGCGAGCGGACCCGGGTGTTCACCCTGGGGGAGTCCCTGGGGGGTGTGGAGTCGCTGATCGAGCACCCGGGGCGGATGACGCACGCCTCGGCGGCCGGGTCGGCGCTGGAGGTGCCGGCGGACCTGGTGCGGCTGTCGGTCGGCATCGAGGCGATCGACGACCTGTTGGAGGATCTGACCCGCGCGCTGGGCTGAGCGCCCCTTCGGGCGGCCCTCCGGGGCCCCGGAGGGGTGGGCGCCGGCGGGATGTCGGCGCCCGCCCCACGCGGTGGTGGGGGACGAGCCGAGGGGCCGGGTTCAATGGGTGAACCCGGCCCCCGGATCACATCTCCGGCGCCCCGCCCCTCACTCGGGGAGCGTGTAGTTCGTCTGCCAGCCGGCGACGGCGGTGTTGAAGCGGGTCAGCAGGATCCGGAAGGTGTCCCGCTCGTCCTCGGTCCAGCTCTCGGTGAGCAGCGACATCAGCTTGCACCGCGAGCGCCGCACCTCCTCCAGCCGTTCGCCGCCGCGCTGGGACAGGCGCAGCACGACCGCCCGCCCGTCGGCGGGGTCGGCGGACCGGGTCACCAGACCGGCGTCGACGAGCGGCGCCACCTGTCGGGTGACGGTCGAGGAATCGATGCCCATGCCGGCCGCGAGGGCCTTCACCCCGGTCGGCCCCTCCTGGTCCAGTTTGCTGAGGAGCAGGTAGGCGGCGCGGTCCATCGAGTTGCGGGCCGGGCCCAGACCACCGAGGCGGGTCTGTTCGGCACGGCGCGCGAAAACGGCGACCTCGTGTTGCAGGGCGTCCAGCAGGGGCGGCACCGTCTGCGGATCGGGGTGCTCACCCGAGCCGGCCGGCGGGGTGGAGGAGTGCTGGGGTGCGGTGGGTTCAGGCGTCATATCCGGGATGTCTCGCAGAGTTGCGGGTGAGGGTCAGCCGTGGGGGATGGCGCGCGGGATGTGGGCCACAGGGTACGCGCACGGGAGGGTGCACGTGCACCAATGGATGAACCTTTGACGGTTCCGTGCGGGGCCGCAACGGCCGGTTCCCGCCGCCCCGATGGGGCGGGGGCGGTCGTCCGCGCAGGTGGGGCGCCCGACCGCGTGGAGGGGCGGG
>NZ_VKHS01000796.1 GCF_014141525.1 Streptomyces calidiresistens | reverse complement strand
GGGGAGGGGACGCGGGGGACACGGGAGGGGAGACCATGAAAAAAGCCTCCGAACGCGCGTCGCGGGCGCGTCGAAGGCCGACGGGGTCAATCTACCGTCCCCGGCGCCGTGTCGGTCGTCGTTCCCGCGATGTCCCCGGCGGCCGGCCCCGTGACCCGGCCGGACCCGTCACAGCCGCCAGGCGGTCTCCCGCTCCGGCAGGTAGCGGCAGTCGGTCCCCGTGGAGACCGAGGCCCGCAGGTGCGCGGCCAACTCCGGGTGCCGGTCGTCCAGTTTGCGCAGGGTGTCGCGGATGCGGGCCGTCACGGTCTTGCGGGCCCGCTCGGCGGCGTCGCCCAGCCGCCGCCCGCGCCCGGCCAGACCCGCCGCGCCGCGCAACTCCGCCAGCAGCGCGGTGCGTTCGCGCTCCAGGTCGGCGGCCCGCCCCGCTGCCCCGCGCAGGGCGGCGCGGTCGATCTCCTCGTCCAACTCGGTCAGCCGCCGCCGGTAACGGAGCTTCGCCTCCTCGTCCAACACGGGGTCACCACCCATACGGTGCGCGGCGACCACCTCCGGATCCGCGCCGGGGGCCAGCAGGTGGACGGCCGGCACGTCGCGGCCCGGGACGGCCAACAGCCGTTGCAGGTCGGCCAGGCCCTTGGCGTCGGGCAGGTGCACGACCCGCCCGGCCCAGCCCAGGCGCCACACCGGGCCCTCGCGGCGGAACTCGTTGACCGGCGGGGCCGCCGCGTCGCCGGCGGCCGGGCCCGCCGGGCCGCCGGCCGGCTCCGACGCGCTTCCCGTCGCACCCGCCCGGACGGGCACCCCCGGCCCGGCCCGCAGGCGGCGGGCCCGCTCGGCGGTGTGCTCCAGTCCGGCGCCGGCGGCCTCCCGGGCCACCCGGCCCGCCAGCTCCCTGGCCGCCTCCCGGTCCCCGGGGGCGTTCCGCGCCGCCAGCGCCTCGGCCAGGGCGGCGCGGGCCCGCAGCAGCCACGGCGGCGAGCCCATCCGCTCCGCCGACCGGCAGGCGCTCCGCGCCGCCCGAACGGCCTCCTGCGCGTCCCCCGCCGCCAGCCGCAACCGGGAGAGCAGCAGATCCACCGGGCCGCCGATGTCGCAGCCGAAGACACCGACCAGCCACTGCCCGGTGTACGGCTCCAGTTCGGCGACGCACCGCTCGACGGCCGCCGCGTCACCCTCCCGGATCGCCACCCCCGCCGCCAGCCGCAGCCGGACCGGGAGCAGCAGGCGGGGCAGCGGACCCGACGTGGCGGCCAGCTCCCGCCCCGCGCCCACGAGATCGCCCCGCTCCAGGGCGGCCAGACCCTCCCGGAGCCGGCCCAGCGGAGAGGCCGGACCGGACAAGGGGGAGTCGTCGGCGGCCCCGACCGGGGGCCCGGGCAGCTCCCGTTCGCGCAGCAGCGCCAGCGACCAGCGCAGGTGGTACAGAACGCCGGCACCGAAGGGATGCTCCCGACCCGGCTCGTTCACCAGCGGCTCCGCCCGGCGAAGGGCCTCCTCCGCCTCCGCGAAACGGCCCTGGAAGCCGTGGATCAGACAGCGGTCCATGAGGGAGTTGAAGGAGATCTCCGGTGAGACCGTCACCGCGGCCACCGACAACTGCTCGCGGAACTGCTCGGCGTAGCCCGGGTCGTCCAGCTCCAGGAGGGCCACCCAGCGCAGCGAGGTGGCGTAGAACTCCAGCAGCCGCATGCCGCGCCGGGCCGCCACGTCCCGCAGCTCGCCGGTGAGCCGGAGACGTTCGCGAGCCGTGCCGGGGCCCCAGATGGCCTGGTGTCGGGCCCACAGGGCGAAGCTCAGGCCCTCCTCGTCCTCCCGCCCGAGGGAGTGCCGGGCGAGGGCGTCGGTGAGACGCAGGACGACGGCCTCCTCCTCGGCGGCGGTCATGGGCGCGTCGTCGGGGAGGGCCTCGCCGGGCCCGTCGGCGCCGGCGCCCGGGTCGGCCGCCCCGGCACCCAGGCGGCGATCGGCCGCGCGCAGCGCGCGCGGACGCAGCGTCTCGCCGCCGGGCAGCTCCCTGGCGCCGTAGGCCATCAGTGCGGTGCGCACCGCCGGGACCGGGTCCGCCACCCGCCGGGCCAGCTCCTCCGCGTCGGCGATCACCCGCCACCCCTCGGCGGTCTCCCCGACGTGCAGCAACTCCTCGCCCAACGCGAGCACCACCCGTACCCGCCGCTCGATCGGCAACCCGCCCGCGACGGCCGCGTGATGGGCGCGCCGGTGGTGCTCCACCGCCTCGCGCGGCGCGAACCGCAGCCGTGCGTCCAGCGCCGCGGCGGCGAACAACTCCACGGCCGTGGCCGGCTCCAGGGCCTCACCGGCCCGATGCGCGTGCTCGGCGAGCTCGGCGACGCGCGCCGACCCGCCCGCGGTCTCCCCGGGGGCGGTCCACTCGTTCCCCCCGTCGGCC
>NZ_VKHS01000795.1 GCF_014141525.1 Streptomyces calidiresistens | reverse complement strand
CCGGGTGGGCCCGGGGGCCCGCGGGAGGCCGAGGCCCTCGTCCCCGCCCCGACCGTCCGGGTCGTCGCCGCCCGGTCCCTCCGGCGCGGGGAGCGCTGACCCCGTGGGGCGGGGTGTCCGCCGCACCGCGGGCCCCCGCCCCCGTCGCCGATTCCGCCCGGAGCCGGCCGCGGCGGGCCGTGTCAGGCACCCCGCTGCGACAGCGCGGTGCGGACGTCCATCAGGGCGAATCCCAACAGGTTGGCCCCGCGCCAGGCCGCGGGCGAGCCGGCGTCCGGGTCATCGGCCGTGAGCCCGATGCCCCACACCCGGTCCAGGGGGCTCGCCTCCACCAGCACCCGGTGCCGGGTGGCGAGGAGGTAGGAGCGCAGGTCGGCCCGGGCCCCGAACTTCGCGAGGTTGCCGCACACCACGATCCCCCGGCGCCGGCGCCGCCACTCCTCCTCGTCGAATCCCCGGACCGCGCGCCCCAGCCGCTTGGCCTCGCCGGGATGCCGGGCGGCCAGGACGCGCTCCGCCGTCTCCCCGTCGCCGAAGAGCCACGCCTTGTGGGCCATCATGTGGTGCTCGGCGGTGGGGAAGGTGTGGCCGTCCGCCGTGAACGGCGCCTCCCACCACTGGCTGAGGCAGGCCGGGCCCGGGGTGCCGTCGGCGGAGGGGCGGTGGTCCCCGGAAGAACCCCAGAAAAAGAGGAAGCGCAGGCGGCGCCCGTCGCGTTCGGCGGCCTCCGCCTCCTCCCGGGTCGTCGGCAGCCGCGACGCGTCACCCGGACGCGCCCGTTCCGTCCCGTCGGCTCGGCCCATCGCCACCACCCCGTTTCCCGTGGACGAGCACGGCCGGAACCGCCGGCCCGGCCGCCGCACATCCTGCCGGCCCACCGCCCGGCGGGCGCAACGGTTTTCCGACGGCCCGGACGGGCCGCCGGCACGTCAGGCGTCGCGGCCCGCGGGGAGCCGCAGGGCGAGCAGGGCCACGTCGTCCGGGTGGTGGTCGACCAGCAGACCGGCGAGCAGTTCGTCGCAGAACACCGGCAGCGGCTCGCGGGCCAGGGCCGCCGCGTGCTGGCGCAGGCGGGTCAGCCCCAGGTCGATGTTCTCCCCGCGACGCTCGACCAGCCCGTCGGTGAACAGCACCAGCGTCGAACGGGCGGGCAGCCGATCGGTGGTGCTGGGACGGACGTTCCCGGAGGCGACGCCCAGCATCATGCCCCGTCCCCCCTCCAGGTAACGGGTGTCGCCCTCGGGGCCGACCAGGAGCGGCGGCGGGTGGCCGGCCGCGGAGTGGTGGAGTTCCCACGGCCCGTCCACGGGGCCGCTCAGGAACGCGTACAGGCAGGTCGCGGTGGTGCGGGACACGGTGTGATGGGCCACGTCGAGGCGCCCGAGGATCTTCCCCGGCGGTTCCTGGCGGTCGCAGGCGATACCGCGCAGCATGTTGCGCAACTGGCTCATCGCGATGGCGGCGCGCATGTCGTGGCCGGTCACGTCACCGATGATCAGGGCCGTGTTGCCGGTGGGCAGCACGAAGCAGTCGTACCAGTCGCCGCCGATCTCGGCGGCCTCGGCCCGGGCGGGGGCGTACCGCGCCTCCAGCCGCAGACGGTCCACCCGGGGGAGGTCGGGCAACAGGGCGCGTTGGAACTGCTCGGCGGTGTACCGCACCTCGCGGTGCAGGCGGGCGTTGTCGGCGGCCAGGGCGATCCGGTGGGCCAGGTCGTCCACCAGCGCGAGGTGGTCGCGGTCGAAGGGGCGTTCCCGTTCGGCCGTTCGGGCGAGGGTGAGGGCGCCCAGGACCCGGCGCCGGGCCCGCAGCGGGGCCACCACGGCCGAGTCGGCGGGCACCCGGCCCAGTAGTTCGGGGGGTTCCACCGACGGGGGGTCGGTGGGTCGCGGCGGGTCCGTGATCAGCAGGGGGCCGGCCCCGCGCAGCACCCGGGCCGCCGGCCCGTCCGCGCTCCGGGAGGGCGGGGACAGCGGCCCGGTGGTCACCCCGGACGGCAGGGCGTCCGGATCGTGGTGCAGCACCGCCACCCGGCTCAGGCCGTGCCCGTCCTCGCCGTCCGGGTCCTCGAACAGATCCACGGCGCACCACTCGGCGAGTTGGGGTACGAGGATGTGGCACACCCGTCGCAGTCCCTCGGCCGCGTCGAGGGTGCTTCCCATGGCCGTGGTGACCTCGGCGAGGAGCGCCAGCCGGCTCAGCGCGCCCTGCAGTACGTCGTCCAGATCGTTGGCGTCCACCGCGCCTCCTCCCGGGAGCCGTCCTCCTCCCGGCCCGGTGCCGGTACCTCCACCCTGCCCCCTTCCGGGCCGATTCGCCCCGCCGGCGGGACGGGAAGGGTGATCCCCCGGGCTCCCGCCCGGGGCCGGGGGATGGCGGGACGCCGCCGCGGGGCCCGGCGGGGAGGAGCCGGGAG
>NZ_VKHS01000794.1 GCF_014141525.1 Streptomyces calidiresistens | reverse complement strand
CACACCGGGGCCGCCCCCCATTCCGAGCCCGACCCGCACGCAGCTCATCACACCCGCGACCGCCGTCGGGAACGCGCCCGTCCCTCCGGGAGGGGCGGGCGGGACGCCCCCTCGCGGCACGGCGGTGAGAGCGATCACGGACACGCCGGGCACGCGGACCACGGCGATCACGTCGAGCGGTTCCGGCGACTGTTCCGGATCATGCTCCTCCTCGCCGTCCCGGTGGTGGCGTTCAACGACATGTTCGCCTCGCTCATCGGCTACCACCTGCCCGAGGGTGAATGGGTCCGGTGGGTTTCACCCGTATTGGGCACCGTCGTCTACCTCTGGGGTGGATGGCCGTTCCTGGTCGGTGCGATCGGCGAGTTCCGCTCCCGCAAACCCGGCATGATGCTGCTGATCAGCCTGGCGATCACGGTCGCCTTCATCGCCTCCTGGGGTGCGAGCCTGCGCCTGCTCGACCACGGGTTGAACTTCTGGTGGGAACTGGCCCTGCTGGTGGTCATCATGCTCCTGGGGCACTGGATCGAGCTGCGTTCCCTGGCCCGGACCACCTCGGCCCTGGACTCCCTCGCCGCCCTGCTGCCGGATGAAGCCGAAAGGCTGGACGGCGATCGGGTCGTGAAGGTCGCGCCGGCCGACCTGGCCGTCGGCGATGTCGTCCTGGTCCGGCCGGGCTCGGCGGTCCCGGCCGACGGGAGGATCATCGACGGGTCGGCCTCCATGGACGAGTCGATGGTCACCGGGGAGTCCGGGCCGGTGCACCGTGGGGGCGGTGAGCATGTGGTGGCCGGAACCGTGGCCACGGATTCCGGACTGCGTGTCGAGGTCACCGCCACCGGGGAGGACACCACCCTGGCCGGCATCCAAAAGCTCGTCACCGATGCCCGGGCCTCGTCCTCGCGCGC
The DNA here is from genome assembly GCF_014141525.1 of Streptomyces calidiresistens. Classification (GTDB taxonomy): domain Bacteria; phylum Actinomycetota; class Actinomycetes; order Streptomycetales; family Streptomycetaceae; genus Streptomyces; species Streptomyces calidiresistens. The sequence goes on along the minus strand of NZ_VKHS01000794.1, from coordinate 1,511 downwards.
CCAACGGATCGCCGACACCGCTGCCGCCTGGCTGTTCTGGTTCGCGCTGGGCGCGGCCGCGGTCACCGCCGTCGTCTGGTTGCTACTGGGATTCCCGGACGCGGCGGTGGTGCGCACCATCACCGTGTTGGTGATCGCCTGCCCCCACGCCCTGGGTCTGGCGATCCCGTTGGTGGTCTCCATCGCCACCGAACGCGCCGCCCGCGGCGGCGTACTCGTCAAGGACCGCCTCGCGCTGGAATCCATGCGCACCGTCGACGCGGTCCTGTTCGACAAAACCGGCACCCTGACCAGGGGCGAGCCCACCGTCACCGCCATCGAGCCGGTCGGAGAACACTCGCGGGACGAGGTGCTGGCACTGGCGGCCGCGGCGGAGGCCGACAGCGAGCACCCCCTGGCCAAAGCCGTCGTCGGGGCCGCGACCACACACGGCCTGCCCGTGCCGAAGGCCACCGATTTCTCCTCCTCACCCGCCGTGGGCGTCGAGGCCACCGTGGACGGTCGGGTGATCGGGATCGGTGGCCCCCACCTGTTGGACCGGCACGACCGACGGGAACTGCCCATCGCCGATGACTGGCGCGACGAGGGCGCCATCATCCTTCACGTTCTCGCCGACGGCGAGGTGATCGGAGCGCTGCGGCTGACCGATGGGATCCGGCCCGAGTCGCGGGAGGCCGTCGACGCCCTCCACGCCGCCGGAGCCCGGGTCGTCATGATCACCGGGGACGCCCGAGCGGTCGCCGACGCCGTCGCCGGAGAGTTGGGCATCGACCGTGTCCTCGCAGGCGTTCGTCCCGAGGACAAGGCCGCCAAAGTAGCCGAACTCCAGGGGGAGGGCCACAGGGTCGCGATGGTTGGCGACGGCGTCAACGACGCGCCCGCGCTCGCCCGAGCCGACGTGGGGATCGCCATCGGCGCGGGCACCGACGTGGCCATCGGCTCCGCCGGTGTCATCCTCGCCTCCTCCGATCCGCGGTCGGTGCTCTCGGTCATCGACCTCTCGCGCGAGAGCTATCGGAAGATGAGGCAGAACCTGTGGTGGGCAGCCGGCTACAACCTCCTCTCCGTCCCGCTGGCCGCCGGCATCCTCGCGCCCATCGGCTTCGTCCTGCCGATGAGCGTCGGCGCGATCCTCATGTCCACCTCGACCGTCCTCGTCGCGCTCAACGCCCAACTGTTGCGTCGCCTCGACCTGTCCCCGGTGACCAGCACGGCCAAAATCGCCGGCCGGGAGGCGGGTCGATGACGGGCCGTCCCCTCGTCCACCGCTGATCGATCGTCGACGAGCCGGGGGGAACCGGACCACCGGGAACCCGCCCCGGACCACCCACGGCCGCGGCGGACACGGGTGGCGCAGCTTCCTCCCGCCCGGCGACGGGAGGACCGCCGCGATCCACCGGACCGGACTCCACACCGCCGGCACCTTCCTCCGGTCCGCGCCATGATCCAAACGGAACGGCCCGGGTGAGGCGGGCCCCGGCGGCTCCCGGCCCGCCCCCCCCCCGTGCCGG
>NZ_VKHS01000793.1 GCF_014141525.1 Streptomyces calidiresistens | reverse complement strand
CTCCTGCGCGGCGGCCCCACCCCCACCCCCGAAGACCTCGGCTTCCGCATGCTCACCCCCACCGAATACGCCGCAGCCATGGCCTTCCCCAGCACCTACCGATGGCAGGGCACCAAACGCGAACGCGTCCGCATGGCCGGCAACGCCGTCACCCCACCCACCGCCCGCGACCTCTTCCACGCCGCCATCGAAGCCCTCACCAAGAGCTGACCACCGGCCCGCCCCACGCCCCCGGCCTGCCTCCACACCCGACGAAAGGACCCCCTGAGTGCGAGCACTCACCATCCGGCAACCCTGGATCGGCGCCATCCTCCACGGACCCAAACGGATTGAGAACCGGAGCTGGGCGCCGCCGGTCCGGCATGTCGGCACCCGCATCGCCCTGCACGCCGCCGGTACGGTCGACCACCGGGCCACCCTCCCCATCACTCCGGCCTGGCCCGACCAGCGGGGCGCGATCCTCGGCACCGCCACCCTGGCCGCCGCCCACCGGGCCGCCGGGTGCTGCGCCCCCTGGGGCCACCAGGAGCCCGGGCTGTGGCACTGGGAGTTGGGCGACATCCACGTCCTGGAGGAGCCGCTGCCGTGCCGGGGCGCCCTCTGCCTGTGGACCCCACCCCCCGCCGTTCAGGCCGCGCTCGCCTGAACCGGTTCCCCGCGGCCCCGCCCGGCACCCCCTGTGTGCCCGGGCGGGGCCGTTTTGCGTTCCAGGACCATCCCTCTCGGTATCGTGCGCACATGAAGATTCAGTTGCCGCCGGACGGCCGGCGGATCGCGTTCGTCGGGAAGGGCGGCAGCGGCAAGTCCACCGTCATCGCCCATCTCCTGGGCCACTGGGCTGAAGCGGGAATCGACGCCGCCGCCCTGGACGCAGACGAGCCCGGCGATGAAGAGTCCGGATCCCTCACCGAATGGGCCGACCTCGCGGACCTGTCCGCGCCCGTCTACCCCGCCCCGTCCCGATCCCACATCAGGGACCGCGCCCGCAAGCTGACCCCGCCCGGCGGCCTCCTGGTCATCGACACCGGAGCCTGGATTCGACGGGCGGGCAACACCCATTTCGCCGTCCTCTCGGCCGTCGACCTGGTCGTCCTCACTCTGGCCCCCACCCGCATGGAGCTGGACCGAGCCGGGTCGGTCCTGGCCGCACTGGACCACCTCTCCGACGTCGGAGCGCACTGCCCCCGGCTCGCCATAGTGCTCACCATGACCAACCCCTCGGCCGCCGCAGCCGACGACACCGAAGCCACCCTCGCCACCGCCGGCTACACCGTCCTCAAGACCCGCGTGCCGCGCAGCGACGCCCGGGAGGGCTACGGCCAGTCGTTCGGCAAGCCCCCCCGCCTGGTGCCCGACTCCCCCATGGCCAAGCTCGCGGAAGAGATCGCGTTGGAGGCCGCCCGGTGACCTCCCGCAAGCAGACAGAGGCAGACGACCGCCTTGCGATCCTGAACCGAGGACGCAAGGGCCGTGCGGTGAGGCGTGTCGACGCCCACCTGGACTCTGCGGCCCCAGTCGAGATCGGGAAGGTGCCCGACCCGTACGATCCTCGGAATGAAGGGCAGCTCGACGACACCGAGCGGGACGACCTCGCGGCTTGCGAGTCCGCCGTGGGCAGTCTCCAAGTCGCGTTCGCCTCGGCGGGAAAGGCACTCGCCACCATCAACCGCGCTCGCCTGTACCGCGAGACGCACAGTAGCTTCGACGCCTATGTCGAAGAGCGGTGGGGAATGAAGCGCTCCCAGGCGTACCGGCTTATCGAGGCGTGGCCGGTTGCAGCTGCACTGTCCCCAATTGGGGACACTCCCGAATCCCATGTGCGCGAACTCGTTCCGGTGGCCAAGACTCATGGCCTGGAGGCCGCCACCGCCGTCTACGCCGACCTGCGCGGTCGGGGCGGTCGGATCACCGCGGCCATCGTTCGCCAAGCGGTCCGAAGCCAGTTCAGCCCCGAGCCACAGGGCGTCGCCTCGGATACCGGCCAGAAGCAGCCGACCACCGCGACCGGCTCCCCGGTCGACCAACTGAAGATGGCGCTGAAGGCACAGAGGGCGGTGTGGTCCGCACTCGCCCCCTCGGTCGTCCAGGCCGCCATGCAGCAGGATCCCGAAGCCACCCGCCAGTACCTCGCCGACGTTGAGATCCAGGCGACCCGCACGGCAAAGCGAGCCCGCCGAGCCTGACGATCCGGATGCACTGAAGGGTCATCACCGGCCCCGTTCCCCGTATGGGGGCGGGGCCGGCCGCGTGTCCGGAGAAAGCGCGCCAACGGCCCTCACCGGCTGCTATGCTGATAACTCATCAATGATGGCAGGTGAACATATGCGCAGTACGGAAGAGGCGTTGCGGCTCACGGTCGCGGCCCTGCTGTTCGCCACGGGGGAGACGCAGCGGGAGCTGGGGGCTGTCTCTTATACAC
>NZ_VKHS01000792.1 GCF_014141525.1 Streptomyces calidiresistens | reverse complement strand
CCCCCGCCCCGATACCCGGAGCCGCCGCGATCCGCGTCGGCATCGTCCTGCTCGGCGTCACCGGCTTCGCCCTCTCCTACGATGCCCTGCGCCAGACGGCCGTCGCCATCCATGTCCGAGGGCCCCTCACCTACCTCTTCCCCCTCGTCATCGACGGGTTCATCGCCATCGGCATCGGCGCCCTGCTGATCCTGCGCAACGCCCCGCTGCGCTCCCGCTTCTACGTCTGGGCGCTCGTCGGGCTGGCCACCGTCACCAGCATCTGGGCCAACGGCCTGCACGCCGTGCGCCTCAACCAGCAGACCCGCCCCGAGGGGAACCTGCGGTTGGACGACCTCACCGTCGGCGCGCTGTCCGCCATCGCCCCGCTCGCCCTCGCCGGAGCCGTCCACCTCTACCTCCTCGTCCGCCGCCGCCCCACCCGAACCACCGCCGGCGACCACCGCCACACCACCCCGCAGACCCCGACGCCCTCCGTCGCCCCCACCGACGCCGCACCGAGGAACACCGCACCGGCGGAGGCCGGGGAGAAGGCCGACGACGGGAACGCGGCACAGACCCCGACCGCAGCGCACGAGGAACGCCGGGGCCGGCGACCCGGCGCACCGCTCGACGAACTCGTCGCCATCGGCCGCACCGCTCCCCCGGGCCCCTCCGGCCGGGTCTCGCGCCGCGCCGTCGAACAGGCCATCCGGGAGGCCGGGCACTCCATCGGCAGGGCCCGCCTGGTGAAGGTCACCGACACCCTCCAGGCCGAACGCGACCGCGCCCACCGCCCGGCCCGACCGGAGGCCCTGCCGGTGCGCTGAGAACGACCCGTCCCGGCGTCCGCCCACCCGTCGCACCCGTCCCCGCGCCACGCCGCGCGGGGACGGGTCCCGTCCCCGTGACGGGTCCACCCGTCCCACCGAGCCCACCCGTACCGGCCCCGAACAGGCACGCGACGAGTGGGACGACACCACCCCCACCAGGAGGCACACCCGTGTCCGAGCACCCCGACCACCCCCGCGACACCCACCGCGCCGCCGTCGCCGAAGCGACCACCCCGGCCCCGAACGGCGCAGCAAGTTGTGTCGTAAGGAGTCCTTACGACGCCCCCGCCCCGGAACCGGCACGGGAGGAACCCGACGCCGGGGCGGCGCCGGGACGGGTCGGCCCGGGGGTGCCGCCCGGAGGGACCGGGCCGAAGCCGGCCCGCAGGCGGCTGCGCCGCCGGATCGTCCGCAAGCGCCGCGTGTGCCCGCGCTTCGCCGAGAACGAGTTCGCCGACCTCACCCGGGCCGCGGCCCACTCCTCGATGACCGTCGGCGGCTACGTCGCCGAGGCCGCCCTCGCCGCCGCTCGCGCCGACAACCCCCAGGCCGCCGTCGCCGACCACCGCCGCGCGGTCCGCGAGCTGATGACCGCCAACACCCGACTCGCCGCGATCGGCAACAACCTCAACCAGCTCGCCCGCCACCTCAACAGCGACGGCGCCCTGCCCGCCCAATCCGCCACCCTGCGCCTGCTGGACCGGGTCCGGGACGCGATCGAGAACGTGGACGACACCGTCGACGCCGTCCTGCGGCGGTGACCGGTTGATCCCCAAGATCGGCACCGGCAAGGGCGGAACCCGCCGCCTCCTCGCCTACCTCTACGGACCCGGCAGGCACAACGAACACACCGACCAGCACACCGTCGCCTCCTGGAACGGCTTCGCCCCCGACCCGCGCCACGGCACCCCGGGCTTCGCCCGCGACCTGACCGCCCTCGCCCGCCAACTCGACCAGCCCGTCACCGCCCTCGGCGAGGACGCGCCGAAGACCACCGTGTGGCACTGCTCCCTGCGCGCCGCCCCCGAGGACCCGATCCTCACCGACGAGCAATGGGCGACCATCGCCCGCCGCGTCCTTTCCGCCACCGGCATCGCACCCACCGGCGACCAGGAGGCGTGCCGCTGGGTCGCGGTCCGCCACGCCCCCGACCACATCCACATCGCTGCCACCCTCGTGCGCCGGGACGGCCGCCCGGCCCGGCTGAGCATGGACCGCAGGAAGGCCCAGGCCGAGTGCCGCCGCATCGAGGCGGATTACGGCCTGCGCCGCCTCAACCCCGGCGACGGAACCGCCGCACCCCGCCCCACCGGCCGGGAACACTTCAAGGCCCGGCGCCGGGGCCACACCGCCACCTCCCGCGAACTGCTGCGCGCCCGCGTCCGCAAGGCCGCCGCCGTCGCGGGCGACGAGGAACAGTTCTTCGCCCTCCTCACCGACCTCGGCGCCCGGGTCGAAAAACGCCACGCCCCCTCCGGGGACGTCCTCGGCTACAAGGTCGCCCTGCCCGGCGACACCAACGCCGACGGCCGGCCCATCTGGTACTCCGGCTCCACCCTCTCCCCCGACCTCTCACTGCCCCGCCTGCGCGCCGCCTTCGACACCGAACCC
>NZ_VKHS01000791.1 GCF_014141525.1 Streptomyces calidiresistens | reverse complement strand
GGTGCTCACCCCCCTGGGGCCGGGGTTGGACCGGGGAGTGGCGCCGGAGCTTCGCCGGCGGGTGCTGGAGCTGCTGGCCGAACTGCCGGTGGGCGGGGCACCGGACCCGGCCTCCCTGCGGTCCCGGTTGCGATGGGAGCTGCCCCGGCGCACCACCGAGGAGCTGCACAGCACGGTGTGCGCGGCGACCTTGGCCGAGGCGGAGTGGCTGGGCCTCACCGGCCGGGGCGCCCTCGCCGACCACGCGCGCCCCCTGCTCGCCCCGGACGCCGGGATGAACACCGATTCGGACGTCGGGCCGGCCCCCGACGCCCCTCCCGGGGACTTCCGGGGGCCCGCGGAGACGGCCCTCGACGCCGCCGTGGACGCCCTGGCGCCCCTGCTGCCCGAGCCCGTGGACCACGTGCTGCTCCAGGCCGACCTGACCGCCGTCGCCCCCGGCCCGCTGCGCCGGGACCTGGCCCGGTTCATGGCCCGGACCGCCGACGTGGAGTCCACCGGCGGCGCCACCGTCTACCGCTTCACCGCCGACGGGGTGCGGCGCGCCCTGGACTCCGGACACACCCCGCGCGAACTGCACACCTTCCTCGCCGAACACTCCCGCACCCCGGTCCCCCAGCCCCTGACCTACCTGATCGACGACACCGCCCGGCGACACGGCCGACTGCGGGTGGGGGCCGCCGGCGGCTACCTGCGCTGCGAGGACGAGGCCCTGCTCGACCAGGTGCTCGCCGACCGCCGTTCGGAGTCCCTGCGGCTCCTGCGGATCGCGCCGACCGTCGCGGTCTCGCACGCCGCGCCGGACGTGCTGCTGGAACGGCTGCGGGAGCTGGGGTTGGCCCCGGCGGCCGAGGACGCCGAGGGAACGGTGGTCACCCTCGCCGGCGACGTGCGGCGCACCCCGCCGCGCACCGCCCCCCGACCGGTGCCGGACGGGCCGCCCCCGGCGGCGCCGTCCCTGCTGGGCGCGGCCGTCGGGGCGATCCGCGCGGGTGATCGGGCCGGGAGCCGGGAGGACGCCGGCGCGGTGGGCGCGGCCGGCTCCGGCCGACCGGCCCGGCGGGCCCGGGCCGCCGCCGCCCGCGAGGGCGCCTCGGGGCCCGCGCCCCGCACTCCGGTCGCGGAGATCCCGGGGGTGCTGCGCTCGGCCGCCGGGACGGGCGGCCGGGTGTGGGTGGGGTGTGTCGGCGCCGACGGCGCCGTCGAGCGCCGGCTGATCGCCCCGGTGCGGGTGGAGGGCGGCTTCGTCAGCTGCTTCGACCACACCGCCGACGAGGTCCGTACCTACCCCCTGCACCGCCTCACCGGCGCCGAACCCCTCCCCGAGGACGCCTGAGGGGTGTTCCCCGGCCCGCCTCCCCGGGGCCGTGACCGGCGGAAACAGCCGGTAGCATGCACCCTTCACATCATCGGTTCAACCGCATCACCGGTTCAACGGGGGAACAATGACATACCGCCTGCCCGCGATCCTCGCGGCCGGGGTCGCGACGCTGCTCCTTTCGGCCTGCGCCGGGCCGTCCGACGACGCCTCCCCACGGGAAACCGCCCCGGCCGCCGGGGTGTCGGAGGAGAACGGGGAACCGGTCCCCGAGGGGGCGGAGAGCCCCGAGCCGACGGAGTCGACCGAGCCGGAAAGCGCCGGGAACCTCGCGGACCTCCCCGCCGGGGAAGTGGCCCGGCTGATGGGGGAAACCGTCGCCGCCCTGGAGTCGGTGCGGATGAGCGGCACCGCCGACATCGGCGAGGAGGAGCCCATGCTGGTGGATGTCCACTTCGACCGGGAGGGCAACTGCGTCGGAACATCGACGTTCGCGGAGGGGCGCGCGGTCGAGTATCAGGCCGTGCCCGGAAAGGTGTGGTCGAAGCCGAACAGGGAATTCTGGGCGCACATGGCGGGTGGGGACGAGGAGTTCCTCTCCGAGATCGAAGGGAAATACTTCCTCGAAACCGGGAACACCGATCTCACCGCTTTCTGCACCCTGGACAGGCTTTTCGACGAGGACGGAAGTCTCGGGATCCTCGCCGACCTCGGCCACTCCATGGGGGAAACGGACGTGCACAACGGCATCCCCGTGGTCACCCTCCTCTCCGAGGGGGTGATGGGGACCACGACCACCCTGGTCGCCGCCGAGGCTCCGCACCACCCGTTGCTGATGGTCGGGCCGGAGGGAGCCGTCGCCCTCGAACTGAGCGACTTCGACGTTCCGGTCGAGGTCTCCCCGCCGCCCGCCCACATGATTGCCAACTGACACGGCGGGTCCCGACCGACCACGGGCGGGCGGGAACATCCGGTCCACTCGCCGGGACCCCCTCTCCCGGTACGCCCCGGACGTGCCCCGCTCCGGGCGGATGGACACGTCATCGGTGCGCGGGGGCGGGACGGGAAGAAGCCGGGGAAGAAGTGTCGGTGGGGCGGTTCATACT
>NZ_VKHS01000790.1 GCF_014141525.1 Streptomyces calidiresistens | reverse complement strand
GTGGTGGGGTGTCCGGGCACGGCGGGGCGGGGGCGTCGGCCGAACCGGCGCCCCGGTGCCCCGTGGCCGGGCTCAGGCCAGGCCGTCGACGATGGCCCGCGTATTGGCGCGCATCATCTCCTCGTAGGTGCCGGCGCCCTCGCCCGGAGCGGTGAGCGACTCGGAGAACAACGGCACGATCTCCACGTCCAGGCCGCTCTCCTCGCGCAGGGCGCGGGCCAGCCGGTCGGGGTGGGAGGAGTCCACGAAGATCGCCCCGACATCGGCCTCGACGATCGCCCGGGAGAGCGACTCCAGGTCCGAGGCCCCGGGTGAGGCCAGCGTCGTGCCGCCGGGGATGACCGCTCCGATCACCCGGAAGTCGAAGCGCTCGGCGAGGTAGCCGAAGACGTGGTGGTTGGTCACCAGGTCGCGGTGCCCGGGTGGGATGGTCGCGAACTCCTCCTCCATCCAGTCCGTCAGCTCCCGCAGCAGGGCGGTGTAGGCGTCGGCGTTCTCCCGCACGGCGTCCGCGTCGACGCCCGGCACCTCCTCGATGATCCGCTCGGCGATGACCCCGGTGGCCGCGATCATCCGCTCCGGGTCGGTCCAGAAGTGCGGGTCGGGGCTACCGGCGGCGTCACCCGAGGCGTACGGCAGCGGGTCCACGGCCTCGCCGACCGCCTCGGTGGGCACGCCCTCCTCCCGCGCGGCCTCCACGTGCCGCAGCACGTTCTCCTCCAGGCCCATGCCGTTGTGCACGATCAGGTCGGCCCGCTCCAGCCCCGCCGCCTGCGCGGCGGAGACGCCGAAGGAGTGCGGGTCGGCTCCCGGCGGCATCAGGACGGTGACCTCGGCCTCGTCGCCGGCCACCTCCCGGGTGACGTCCCCGAGGATGTTCGTGGTGACGACGATCGACGGGGCGTCGCCGGAGTCGGACGGGCCGCCGGGGGCGCCGCAGCCGGTCAGGACGGCCGGCAGCCCGGCGAGCAGCAGGGCGACGGCGCGGAACCCGCCCCGGCGGCGCGGCGCACGGGGGGCGCGGGGAACGTGTGGAACGGGCGGGGCATTCATCGGCCGGTCACCACCATGCGGCGGGGCTCCGCCTCCACCGGGAGGACACGGGCGACGCGCAGGTCGTCCCGGGCGTCGATCTCGTGGATCCGTCGTTCGGCGATGTCGTTGACGTAGACGCGCCGGGTGTCCACCTCGATCACGGTCTCCGCCGGCACCGAGCCCTCGGACGCCGGCTCCAACAGGGCGACGCGGGCGAGTTCCCCGCCACTCGCCGGGTCCACGGAGACCAACTCGCCGGCGGGGTCGACGAACAGCACCGGTGCGTCCTCTCCCACGGCGTTCACCGCGACGGCCGGGCCCGTTTCCCACAACCGCCAGACCGGGTCGGTGAGGTCGAGGACCCACACACCCCGGTCCCCGGCACGGGCGGCCAGCACGGAGCCGTCGTTGCGGTGCCGCAGTTCGGTCGGGCGGTCCTCCTCGGCGGTGCCCTCCGGCCAGGGGAGCGCGGTGACTTCCGGCTCCCCGTTCCCGCCGGCGGTGAACCACAGCGCGCCCTCCGCGCAGACGTACACCGCGCCGCGTCGGGTCACGGCTCCGGCGGCGGGGTCGGAGCACTCGGCCTCCGGGGCGGCGACCGGACCGCCGGCACGGTCGCGCACCTCCACCCGCCCGGCCCCGTCGGCGCCGGCGACCGGGACCAGCAGACCGCCGTCGAAGGGGAGGACCGGGCCCTCGGCGTCGTCGATCCGAAGGAGTTCCGCGAGTTCGCCGTCCTCCGCCGCCGAGCGGTCCAGCAGCAGCGCGCCCCCGTCGGCGAGGGTGATGGCGGTGACCGCGGTGTCGGTGTGCACGGCCACCGGTTCGGCCGCCCGGGCCGCGCCCACCTCGCGGGCGGCGGCGCGGTAGTGGTGCACGTGGTCGCCGTGGTCCACGGTCCACGCGCCGCTGTCCACCACGCGCACCGCCTCGCCCTCCAGCAGGTGGGCGAACCGGCCGTCGCCGACGATCGGGGCGGGGCCTTCACCGGTGGCTCCCGCCTCCCCGGCCTCCCCGAGGGGGGTGGTCTCCCCGCTCACCAGGTCCAGGACGTGCACGGGCTCGCCGGCGCCGGAGGCCAGGACCATCCGGGACTGCTGGTCGGCGGTCTCCTCGGCGCCCTCGACGTAGCCGTGCGGCACGTCCTCACCGTCACCTCCCGCGTGCCCGCCGTCCGCGGCGGTGTTCTCCGGGGAGGTCGGTCCGGGGGGATCCTCGGGGCCTGCGCCGCAGCCGGTCAGCAGCAGGCAGCCGGCCAGGGCGGTGACGGGGACCGCCGACGGGAGGCGTCGGCGACCGGCCCGGGAGGGACGGGGGGTGGTGCTCATCGGGGTATCTCCACGTTCCTTCGCGGGGTGGGGAGGACGGACGGGTCGGCGGGCCGGCCCGCCGGGG
>NZ_VKHS01000079.1 GCF_014141525.1 Streptomyces calidiresistens | reverse complement strand
CCCCCACCCCTTCCGATGCCTCCGGACTCCCGATCCCCCGGCTCCCGTGCCGGGCACTCGGGTCCCCCGCGTCCCCGGGGGCACCCGGCCCGTCTCCCCCGGCCTGATCCCCCACCGGGGCGACCGGGGCACCCGGGAGTTCCGTTCCTCCATCGGGGACGGTGGCACCCGTGGGGCGCTCGGCGAGGGGCTCGATCCCCAACCGTTCCAGCTCCGCCCACAGAGGGGCCAGCGCCTGCTCCCGGTCCAGGTGGAAGCGACTGCCCCGGATGCGGACGAAGGTCCAGTCGACGCGTTCCAGGTCCCGCTGACGAGCGGCGGCGGTACCCGCGTCCTCCCCGTCGCCGAAGGCGTCACCGTCGCAGGCGACCGCGAGTCGGCGGGTGCCGCCCTCGACCACCAGGTCGAGGGTATGGCGACCGACCCGGTGGTTCGGCCGCACGCGGTATCCCCGGGAGGTCAGTTCCAGGTAGACCTTCTGTTGGAAGAGGCTGTCGAACGCCTCGTGCCGCACATCCGGCAGCACCTCGCCCTCCAGGGCGACGGTTCCCTCCTGCGCCGGTCGGCCGAGGTGGTCGAGCCACCGCCGGCGCAGGTCGTTCCCGTGGAACTGTTCCGGCCGGGCGCTGTGGAAGACCCACACCTGGTCCCGGGCGCGTGAGGCGGCCACGTTGAGGCGCTGCTCGTACGTCTTGCCATTGAAGCCGCCCGGTACGGTCCCGGCGGAGGTGGTCGCGGAGTTGACGCAGGAGACGAAGACGACATCCCGCTCGTCGCCCTGGAAGTCCTCGGCGTCACCGACCCGGATGCGCCGCGCCTCGCGCTGCTCGTAGTCGAGGCGTTCGGCGAGCAGGTTCTCCAGCTCCGTCAGGTGTCCCTTGGCACCGCGCAGGCTGATGACTCCCATGGTCCTGCCCTCGTAGGCGGGGTCGGCGCAGCAGCGCACGAGTTCCTCGACGAGCCTCTCGGCCTCCACGGGGTTCACCAGACGGTCGTTGGCGCCCACCGCCGCGCCCTCCTCGACATGCACGACCCGGACCGGGGGCAGTCGGTCGGCCCCGTACTGCCGCAACGGCTGGAGGCGGCCGTCGTAGCACAGCTCGTTGGAGAAGGAGATGATCTCCGGCATGCAGCGGAAGTGCTCCTTGAGCATGAGGGTGCCGCGCCCGGCGGAGAGCGCCTCGGTGAGGTCGAAGAAGCTGGAGTCCGGGCCGAAGAGACTGCGCACCTCCGGCTCCAGGGCGGTGAGCAACCGGTCCCGCAGGTGAAAGTACTCGTCCTGCTTGAGGCCGACGTTGGAGGGGCTGACCTGCTTGCCGTCCCCGACGACCACCATCCGGTCGGCGAGCCAGCTCAACAGCATGCCCTCCAGGCCCGACTGGCTGGCCTCGTCGACGATGACGACGTCGAAAAGGCCGGGCCGGTCCATGGGTACCGTCTCCGCCACCTGGTGCAGCGGCATGATCCACGCGGGCACGGCCGTCTGAGCCTTGCTCAGCGCGGCCCGGGCATCGCGTTGGTACCGGTGCCGGTACTTGCCCTTGATCCGGCGGGCCGCCTGTTGGTAGGAGCTGAGGGCCCGCGACTGGTCGCCGGTGAGCAGCCCGAGGCAACGGTGCCAGGCCCGGGCCGCCGCGAGTCGGGCGAGCAGGATGCGCGCCTCGTCGTCGGCCTCCTTCAGACGGTGTCGCAGCGTGCGTTCGACCTCCGGATCGGTGAGGCGTTCCATCCGGTCACGCCACGCCGACCAGGCCCATGCCTCGGCGAGCATCGGCAACCGGAGGTCCCAGTCGGGGTCCTCCGGGGAGGTGGTGACGCGTTCGGCGAGCGATGGGAACGCCTCGCGCACCGGGACGAGCGCGGCCAGTTGTTCGGCCCGCAGCCGGGCGGCCTCGCGCACCTCGGCCATCTCCTCGCCGAACTCCCGGTAAGCCCGCGGGTCGCGCGCCCGGACGGCGTCGAGCGCACGGGCGACGGCGGGGGCGGCCCCGGGACGGTCGCTCCACGAGCGCAACAGTTCCTCGACATCCGCGATCACCCTGCGTGATCGTTCGGCGGCACGCAGGGTGGTCGCGGCCCGGAGCAGGGCGCGGACCGCGTTCTCCACCGGTGTCTCGTGCCAGGGGGCGACGGCGAGTCGGGGCGAGCCGGCGGCGGCGGTGACGACCTCGGTCCGGGTGGCGATCACGGCCAGCAGGGCCTGGAGCACGTCGGCGTCCTGCCGCAGCCGGGCCAGGCGAGGGCCGTGGCCCCGCCATGCCCCGACCTCGGTGCCCCACTCCGCCTCCACCCGGGCCAACAGCAGTTCGAGCCGGACGCGGGCGACGACGACCGCCGCACCGGCGGGGTCCTCGGGGCTCCGCCCGTCGACCCGGACGACCTGCGGGAAGTCCCCCACGGCCTTGGCGAGCTTCGTGCGGGTGCCGAGTGGTCCCCGCAGTTTCTGTCCGCTCGCGAGGCCGTCGTGCAGGGTGGTGGCGATGCCGAGCGCCTCGGCCGGGTCGTACCGCTCCAGACCGCTGACCATCGCGGTCCCCAGAACGGCGAGTGAGGCGTCGAGGTCGGTGAGGGCGCCGGTGACCGCGGCGTGCCGGCTGTGGGTCTGCCGGGTTCGCCCCGCCGTCACCTCCTCCAGCAGTTCCCCGGCCCATCCGTCGGCCGCCTGCGCGAGGGCGGCGGCCCGGGCCCTGGCTCCGGCGAAGGCGTCCAGGGCCTTCTTCAACCGTTGTTGTTCGGCCTCCTCCAGGCCCCGCACGGCCGCGTCGTACTCCAGGCTCAACGGGTCCCTTCGAACCTCCTCGTGCGCCTCCTCGGCCGAGCGCACCACGTTCACGGCGTCCTCGAAGCCACCGGGGCCGGGCAGTTCGGAGGGGCCGGGCACCTCGGCCGCCAGGACACGGTGGTGCGGGGCGAAGGCACGGGTGGCGTGCAGGAGCCGCAGGACCTGCTCGGCGGTGACCGAGGACCGCTCCCCCGGGACCGGCCCGAGCCACTCGTACCGTTCCCGCTCGGCGGCCAGACGCTCGGCGATCTGCTGGAGACTGCCGGTGTAGTCGCCGATCTCCGCCTCGAAGCGGTGGGTCTCCCGTTCCCGCAGCACGGCGAGGTCACCGAGGATGTCCCGCTGGGTGGCGCGGACCTTGGCGAGTCGCGCCGAGAGGGTGCGGATCCCCCGCTCCGAGGCCCCGGGGTCGTACCCGGCGTACTCGGAGAGGATCCGCTGAATGGAGGCCTCCAGTTCCCGTTGGGCCGCCGTGCCGTCCTCGGTGCGGCTCACGCACAGGTCACGGACGCTCTCCGGGAGTTTTTCCCGCAGGACCCGCAGGGCCCGCGGTGTGTGGCTGGTGATGAGCACCCTTTTGCCGCGGGCGAGCAGGTCGGTGACCAGGTTGGCGATGGTGTGGGTCTTGCCGGTGCCGGGTGGTCCCTGCACCACGACGAGACGGTTGGCACGCAGTCGTTCGGCGATGGTGCGCTGTTCCTCGTTGGCGGGCAGCGCGAAGTACATTTCGTCGGCGTCGGTCCCGGCTCCGGGCCCGTCGGAGGCCACGAGGTCGGCGGCGGTCAGCGCCCCGTCGCGGCCGGCGATGTAGCCGAGCAGCTCGGTGGGGGGTGTTCCGGTCTCGACCAGCCGGGCGATGGCCTTGAGGGCGTCCATCGTCGCCCGGCGGTTGCGCTCCCGCAGGACGAGCGCCGGGGCGAGCCCCACCCGGGGGACGTCCAGAGTGCGCGGATGGACGCGTTCGACGGTGGGCTCGTAGCTCCCGGCGCTGTGCGCCGCGTTGACCCAGCCGCGCAGGGCGGTGTGCACGGCCTCCAGGTGTCCGGGGTCGGTGAGGTCCGAGGACTGCTCCAGATCCTCGACGATCCGCTCGCGCACCGGGCCGGAAACGTGCCGGGAGCCCTCCAGCATGCCCTCCTCCAGCTCCGGGCCGGCTCCGGTCGGGTCGGGCCCGGCGGTGAGGGTGCCGGTGGTGGGGTCGAGGCGGAGGACGGCCCGGTGGGTGACCAGGTGACGTTCCACGCGCTGTCGGGTGGTCGTCTGCCAGGTGAGCCGGCCCAGCCCGAGCACGAGTTCGTACGCCTCTCCGAGGTTGGCGGCGTCCTCGTGCATCTTGTGCAGGCGGTCGTAGAGCTTGACCAGGGGGTCGATGGCGCGCCGCCGCTCGGCCCAGGACAGCCATTCCTGTTCCCAGGCCGCGTACAGCTTCTCGATTTTCTCGCGCTTCGGATGGGCGTCGAGTTCGTGGTAGGTCTTCTCGAGCGGAGTGCCCCCGGACCAGTCGGGGAATTCGGGTTCGATCCGGCGGCGCAGGTGCGGGGCCCGGGTCTGCGAGAAGTCCCGGAGCCGGGTGTCGTCGATCCAGGGCGCCAGGAGGGGCGCGGGATGCGGGGCGTCCTCGCGCGCCGGGCGCTCCACGGTCAACCACGCGGGCTCGTCGGTGTCGAGGGCTCCGTCGAGCATCACCGCGACCCCGGGGTCGTCCGGCAGGTCATCGAACCACACGGTGCCGGCGGCGCCGTCGAGGGTGCGGACGGGACGCGTCCTCGATTCCTCGGCTTCGGCGAGGAATCGGAAGATCTGTCGGACGCGGACCGCGTCGAGCTCCTCCGATGAGGGCCGCCGGCCCCGGTCGTCGGCGGGAGGGCGCGCGGTGTCCGGTTCCGGTTCGGTGAACAGCGACGGCTGCTGATCGCCGAACAGCGCCGCCTGATCGGGGAGCCGACCCGGCGACGGGTGGGGTGCCGGTCGCGCGAGGGTCGCCCGGGGACCGGTCGGCGCGGAGGGCGTCTCCCCTGCCGTGGTGAAGGTGACGCTCTCGCGATTGTGCTCCCGGGGGAACCTCACCTCGATGTCGAGGTCGGCGATGGTGCCCGGTGGGATGCTGTACGCCCAGGTCGTGAAGACCCGATGCCCCGCGCCCAGGGTCCCGGAGGGCCCCTCGTCGAGCAGGTCGCCGCGGGGGTCCCGTATCCGCCGCCCCGTCTTGCCGTACGGTCCGGTGCTCACCACCAGGTCGAGGCCGTCCAGGTCCACGGGCCCACTGGTGTGATTGTCCAAGTACAGCGTGCACCGAACGAGGTCGTCACCCTGTCGATAACCATGAAGGCCCGTCGGATCGGCGGGCTCGTACGGCATCACGTCGTCGACACGGACCCCCAGACCGTCGTCGTACCGATGGACGGCCCCGACCGGCCGCTCCCTGTCCCCGCGACCACTGTCACCGTGGCTCATCCGCCACCCCCACTGCTGTTCGAGGCCACCTCGGTGGCCGCTTGATGTCATCCCGCCCCGGCCGGGTCCACTCACCTCCGGAGGAGCAAGCTCCGGTGTGAACTGAGCACACACGGGAGGGTATCAATACATTTCTGGATCATGACCCACAGGAGCGCCGACCCCCTGGCGCGAGCATCCCTCCGGAATCCCCCGGGGCTGGTCACCGAACCATAAAATCGGGACGAAGACAAGATCGCAATCATTATCGCGCGTTGACTTAGTTCACACAGTCAGTGCATGATGTCCTCGTCGGGGCGCACGCGTCTCCGACGTCCCGTCGGAAAGAGGAGTCCGCGCACCATGCACATGGAAGTACTCCGGGTCGGCCCCGAGTTGGCGGCGGAGTGGCTCACCCGCAACACCAACAACCGCCCCCTGAGCAAGAGTGCCGTGCAGCAGTTGGCGGCCCGCATCCGCCGGGGTGAGTGGCAACTGACGCATCAGGGGATCGCGTTCGACGAGGACGGCGTTCTGATCGACGGCCAGCACCGCCTGGCGGCCATCGTCAAGGCGGACACGACGGTGCCGTTGACCGTCACCCGGGGCGTGCCCCGAACCTCCTTCACGGTGATGGACACCGGACGCAAGCGCACCGGTCGGGACGCGCTCGCCCTGGCGGGGGAGGCCAACGCGACACACCTGGCCGCGGCCCTGCGCGGCCTCCACCTGTACCTGCACGCGCCCAACTCCGCCTGGAGCGGAGGTGTCTCCGTGACCAGCCACGACCAGCTGCTGACCGTGCTCGAACAGCATCCCGGCATCCGTGAGGCCCTGCCCCGGGGCATCGCGCTGAACCGCGCGTGCCGCATCACCGTCACGGCGGCGACCATCGGCTGGTACGTGACCACCGGGGCCCGGCCGGACATCGACCAGGCCCCCTGGAAGGAGGGCATCGTCACCGGCGCGCGGCTCGAGCCGGGCGATCCCCGCCTCACCCTGCGCAACACGATGCTCGCCCTGGCCTCGGGCCGATCCCACCGCCGCCGTGACGACTCGCGTGAGCACCTCCTCTACTACCTCAAGGCATGGAACGCGTGGGTCGAGGGCCGTTCCATCAAGCTGCTGCGCCGCTCCCCCAACGAAACGATGCCCCGGATCTCCGGGCAGACGACCACGGCCCCGGCCACCGGGACGCCCTCCCGGGCGTGAATGTCCGCAAAGCCCCTCGCCGTTGACGGAGTTCACTGTAGGTTGAACGCCCGCCGGGGCCCGGGGCCGTCGCACCCACCATCCGATCGTGGCCTGCCGACAGGGAAAGGAAGCGCATGCGCGCGCAGGAGATCACCTTCCTCAAGCTCGTCCAGGGGGACAAACAGTTCCAGGTCCCCCTCTACCAACGGACGTACAGCTGGGGCGGGGACCAGCTGAAACGGCTCTGGGAGGACGTCGGGGAGCTGGTCGACCAGCACCTTTCGGGGGAGGTCGGCGCCCCGCACTTCCTCGGCTCCGTGGTGCTCGCCCCCGGTCAGATCCAGGCCGGCGGTGTGCAGCGGTGGCTGGTGGTGGACGGCCAGCAGCGTCTGACGACGTTGATGCTCGCGTTCACCGCCCTGCGCGAGCATCTCAAGAAGACAGGTGACACACGCGGCGCGGACCGGGTGCACCGGCAGATTTTGGTGAACGAGTTCCACGAGGGCCTGGACCACTACCGGTTGCTGCCGACACAGGCCGACCGGGAGGCGTACACGGCCTGCGTCCAGAACCGGGCGGAGGCCGGGAGCGGCGACAACATCGGCGCCGCCTACCGGTTCTTCCTCGGCGCGTTCGCGGAGGGGCGCGAGGCCACTCCCGACGACCGGTGGATCGCGGCGGTCGAGACCGTCCTCAAGGACCTGCTGTCGATCGTGGAGATCACCGCCGAGTCCGGTGACAACGTCTACCGGATCTTCGAGTCGATCAACAACACCGGCGTCGGGCTGAGCCAGAGCGACCTGCTGCGCAACTACGTCTTCATGCTGCTGCCCAAACGGGGCGAGCGGGTCTACCGGGAACTGTGGCTGCCCATGCAGCAGAGTCTCGGCCCCAAGAACCTCGAACTCCTCGTCTGGCTGGACCTGGTGGTGCGCGGGCACCACAAGACCAAGCAGAGCGAGATCTACCGGGAGCAGCAGAAGCGGCTCCAGCCGCTGGCCGGCGACGAGGACGCGCTGCAGCGCGAGATCGCGGAGTTGGCGGAGCGCGGCCGGCGGTTCCTGCGCATCGTCGAGCCCTCGCGCGAGCGCTCCCCCGCCCTGCGCGCGGTGCTGGAGCGACTCGCCGCC
Source organism: Streptomyces calidiresistens (assembly GCF_014141525.1). Taxonomy (GTDB): domain Bacteria; phylum Actinomycetota; class Actinomycetes; order Streptomycetales; family Streptomycetaceae; genus Streptomyces; species Streptomyces calidiresistens. The sequence goes on along the minus strand of NZ_VKHS01000079.1, from coordinate 4,318 downwards.
TGGGGCGGCCAAACCCACTACCCGCTCGCCCTGCACCTGCTGGACCTCGTCGACGCCGGAGGGGCGACCCCGGAGGAGGCGGCGGAGGCGCTGGGCCACGTCGAGTCCTATCTGGTGCGCCGGCTGATCTGCCAGACACCGACCACCGGCCTCAACCGCATCTTCATGGAGGCTCCCAGGGAGTTGGAGACCGACCGCCCCGCCCCCGAGGCGGTCCGGCGGTTCCTCTCCGGGCGGCGGCGTCGCTGGCCGAGCGACGAGGAGTTGCGCGAGGCCGTCCGCGGCAAGCCGTTCTACTGGGGCGGCCGTCCGTATCAGCGGAGTTACATCCTGCGCCGCCTGGAGGAGAGCTACGGCTCCACCGAGCCCGTGGACTTCGCCAGGGCGTCCCTGAGCGTGGAGCACGTTCTCCCCCAGCGACCCGCCCCGGAGTGGTTCGAGCAGCTCGCCGAGGAGACCGAGCCGAACCAGAGTCCGCAGGAGCTGCACGACCTGCTGGTGCACACCCTCGGCAACCTCACCCTCAGCGGGGACAACACGAAGCTCTCCAACAGCCCCTTCGAGCGCAAGCAGCAGATCCTCGACGCCAGCGCCCTGCGGATGAACCAGGAGATCGCCGCCGAGCGACGCTGGGGCAAGGCGGAGATCCTGGCCCGGGCCGACCGGCTGGCGGACCGGGCTGTGAAGCTCTGGCCCGGCCCCCTCGGCGGCATCACCTCCACCCGTGAGGAGTGGCCGGGGTGGGCGGAGCTGCGGGCGGCCCTGGTGGCGATGCCGAGCGGCACGTGGACCACGTACGGCGATGTCGCCGAGCTGATCGGCAGCCACCCGGTGCCGGTCGGGACGTATCTGGGCTCCCACCCGGCGGTGATCGGGGCGTACCGGGTCCTCACCTCCGAGGGAAAGGTCTCCGCCTCCTTCCGCTGGGACGAGAGCAGCGACCGGCAGCCACCGCGGGACCTACTGATGAGCGAGGGGGTGGAGTTCGACCCGGCGGGTCGGGCCCACGTCTCGCGACGCCTGTCCGCCGCCGAGCTGGCCACCCTGTTGGGCAAGGACGTCGCGCCGCCCGCCTCGCACGACCCGCTCCCCGACGGGGAGGACGCGGCGACGGCCGAACGGTTCCGTGCGCAGTTGCGGGAGCACTCGCCGGAGGCCTGCGACGGGGTGGCGGCCACCCTCGACTTCTGGCGCCGCCAGGGCGGTCACGTCACCTACGGCCGGCACGAGGAGACCAGCTGCTCCCCGATGCTGGACGCCGGGACGAGCCGGCGCCCCCACCTGCTGTGGCCGATGACGATCTACCCGGTGAGCGGGACGGTCGAGGTGGTCTTCCAGTACCTCAGGAGCCGTGCTCCCTTCGACGACTCGGAACAGCGCCGCGAGTTGTTGAACCGCCTCAACAAGATCGACGGCATCGAGCTGCCCGAGGCGAAGCTGGAACTCCGCCCCTCGTTCCCGGTGGGGGTCTTCGCGGCGCACGGTGAGGAGATCCGCGGCGTGCTCGACTGGTTCGTGCACACGGCCGCCCTGGACCTGGCACGGAGGGACTGAATGGGCACGACGATTTCCGAGCGGGGAGAGGTATCGGTGCACATACCGGCCGAGGGCACCCTGACACGCGTCGAGGGCCGATCGAGGAAAACCGACGGGTCGTCCCTGTCCGGCGCGTCATCGGAGGCGAGCACCCTCGCATGGGAGCTGAGCCTGCCGGGGTATCCGACGTTGGAGATCCACGACGACCACTGGGACAACGGCGAGCGGAACCTGGTGGTCCACAAACCGCCGGTCATGCCCCAGATGCCGCTGGCCCTGGCGGGCCTGTACGGCCGTCTGCGTTCCGGCGTCTCCCCCACCGAGGGGCGCCGGGAACTCCGTATCATGCTGTACCCCACCTACGTCGACGAGCGTCATCGGCCACGGGTCAAGAAGTCCCTGACGACCCGGGCTCTCACCGATCTCATGGCGCCGTGCGTGCTCCGGGAGCTGACCGCCCGGGAGGGCGTCACGCTGGAAGCGGCCCATCCCAAGCCGAACCTCCCGCGCGTCGACCTCGACAACCCGCAGGACGAGAAGCCGTTGCAGCACGCCCTGTTCTTCCCGGCCGAGGACCTGGAGACGCCGGTTCTCGCCTTCGTGCACTTCCGGGTGCTGCCGGTGATCCACCACCTCGGGTGGCCGGTCCCGGCCGCCGGCTGAGGACCCCCGGCGCGGGTGACCCCCAGCGGCCCGGGGGATTCACCGCTGCCGTCGTCTCCGCTGTCCGGGCCCGGGCCCGGCGGGTTTCCCGCCGGGCCCCGGGCCTCGACGGCTCGGTCACCCACCACCCGTGCCCCGACGGGGACGGGTGCCGGGGGCCGGTGTCTCCCGCTTCTTCCCGCCCTTGGCGCCGCCCGCCTTCCGGGCCTTGCCGGATTGCCTGGTGGAGGTGACGACCTTCCTTCTGCGTCTTGGCCCACCGGCGCGCTTCACCTCATCGGTCAAGTGGCTCCGCAGCCAGGTGCGTGCCTCGATCATCTCGGCACGCAGACTTCCACTCTGGGCCCGGGACAGGTGGGGGAGCACCTCTTCCGCCTCCTTGAGGAAAGCGGCCAATCGCCTGACGGCTTTGTCCTTGCGTGCCCTCGCCAGCTCCCCTCGGACCTCCTTCGCCTTCCGAAGGCGCCCCTCTTGGGGGTCGTCCCTGCCGAACGCCCCGCTCTCCCTGTGCAAGATGACGCGAGGCTGCGGCGATCGGACATCACCCGCCACAAGGTGACCGTCCTTGTTGATCCCGAACCGGGGCAGGGGAATGCGCGGCGGTGTCCCGTACACGGCAAAAGCCCGGTCGATCTCCCGCCGACACCAATGCCTCAACACCTCGGCCGTGGCGGGGAACCCGCAACCGACCGCCTCGACGACAGGCCCCACGTAGGACGGTGTACCACCGCCATCGGTTCGCAGCAGAGCCGGCAGAAAGGGCCTGCCGCTCTTCCCCACCTTCCTGTCGAGGTCCGTCAGCAACCGTGTCCGCTCCGCGTCGGAGAGCTCCGACAGCTCCTCTCCGGCGGTTCGGGCCAGTACCTCCCAGGTCGGACGGGTGCGCAGTCCCGCCGCCTTCACGAGGGCTTCCCGCACGGCCTCGACCTGCTGCTGTCGCGAGCGCCGGGGCCGGTCGGAACCCTGCCCGGGCATCCGGCGCGCCGGTTCGGCCGATCCGGTGCGTCGCCGGGGCCCGAGACCCGGTACCCACAACCCCTCCGGCGTCATCGCGCAGGCGTCGAGGGGCACCCAGTCGGTGCTGCGCCCCGGCTCCTCCGCCCGGAGACGGACACGGCGTGCCGCGCCCTCGGTCTCGCAACGGAAGCGGAGCAGGTGCCCTCGCTCGTCGTACAGCTCCTCCATCGTCTCCGGATGGACCGCGCCCGGCCCGAAGACCCAGTCGACGCCGGCCGCCTCCCGCTTCAATCGTTCCCGGGCGGCGACCCATTCGGGATGGTTCAGGATGCGGAACTGGAACCGTACGTGCCGGCGGTCCTCGCGCGTCCGGAAGTCCACCGCGTCCCCCGGGCCGGCGCCCCGACCATCGAGCGAGACCCGTGCGCCCCATCTGTGCCGGCCGGCCCACGCGCTCAGGTCGCTCTTGACGAAGAGGTGGTCCGCGCTGTTCACGCCCGTCTCCGTGCGGTGGCACGAGGTGTTGGGGTGATGGGCGAAGTGGCAGACCTTGTTTCGGTAGAGGCGGTCGGAGAGTTCGTTGCCGCAGCCTCCGAGGGCCAGGCCGCACCAATAGCTGTAGTGGGGGTGCCGGCGACGCCACAGGGCGAGTTCGTCGGCGTCCTTCGGCAGAAGGATCGCACGGTGGGATGTTTTCGATTCGATCACCGCGGTCTGCACGAGTCTGCTGTCCGCACGGGTCATGTCCGCCCCCTCAAGGTCTCGCGCCGTGGCGAGCCACCTCGAACTCCAACAGCGACAGCATGCCCGCTGTGCACTGAGCTCACAAGGGATTTGGGGAGTTTCCCGCTTCCGGTTCAAACCGTCCCACCATCACCACGCCCCGGGGGCGCGGGCATTGAACGAATGCGCTGCCATGCGCCCCTCCCCCACCGGCGACGCCCACCCCATACTCCATCCGGAGGATGTGGTTCTGCTTATCGGGGCGGGGCCCGGGGGCTGTCCCTTATAGACATCTGACGCTGCCGGCGAAGCTGCAAGTGTAATTCTCGGTAGTCGCCGTGTCAACAGAAAAAAAAACCTGCTCTACGCACTCAACATAGCCGTGAGAACCGCGCCTGATGCCTCGGTAAAAGCGCTGAAATATGCCGCAGCGGTTTCG
>NZ_VKHS01000789.1 GCF_014141525.1 Streptomyces calidiresistens | reverse complement strand
GCGGTAGGGGGAGGGATCGGTGCTCTCGCCGGAGATGCCGGGCACGGCGGCGTGCAGCGGGTTGAGCTGGATGAACCCGGCGCCGGCCGCCCGACCGGCCCAGCCGGCGAGCTGGGCCAGGTCGGCGAGGTCCCCCATCCCCCAGGAGCGCTCGGACAGCAGCGAGTACAGCTGCACCAGCAGGCCGTGGCGGCGTCCGGAGGGCTCGGGGACGCGCTGCGGGGACACCAGCAGGTGGGCGCGGGCGAGACGCCCGTCGGGCGTCTCGGCCTCCAGCGCGTGCACCCCCAGGGGCACCGGGGGCGCCGCCGGGGCGGCGGTCCGCGGGTCGCCGAGCGGGAGGGAGCGGCCGTCCTCCGTGGTCACCCGCAGGTCGGTGCCGGGCGGGAGGCCGGCGAGGAGACCGGGGGGAAGGACCGCCCCGGCCGCCGGGTCGGCCGCGACGGCGACCACGGTGGGCGGGAGGAGACGGGCGGCGAGGGCCTTCTCGTGGCGCTCCAGGGCGTCGCGCACCGCCTCGGGGCCGGAGGCGTCCACGCCGAGGGCGGCCAGGACCGCCACGACGGTTTCGGTGGGCACCGGCACCCGGTGCCCCGGGGTGGGTTCGTAGGATTCGGCGACCCCGTGCGCCGCGGCGAGCCGGGCCAGCCCGCGCATCAGATTCCGTCGGACTCCGGGCCGACCGGCGACTCGGCGTAACCGCCGGCGACGGTGGGCTCGGAGGTCAGGGGCGGCTGGGCGGTCAGCGGGGGCTCGCTGGTCAGCGGAACGCCCGCGCCGTGGGGCGGCTCACTGGTCAGGGGGGCGGACACCGGGCCGCCGTAGGCCGCGCCGGCGAGACCGGAGTCGGGGTCGGAGAGGTCGGAGAGGTCCAGCTCACCGGTGTCGTCCCAGAACTCGGGGACGTCGGGTTTGACGGGTTCCCCGTCGTCCCGTCCGGCGGGCGGGGCGATGAGGGCGGGATGGGCCTGCTCGGCGGCTGCGGGCACGGGCTTCTCCATTCGGGTGGTGGACAAACGACCCGGAGTGAGATCTACCCCGAAGCACTCACGGCATCACACCGAAATCCTCCCGGAACGGGGAGGGCGGGGGCTGCTCACGCCGGGACGCGACGCAAATGTGTGGTGTTGTCGGCTCCGGTGACGGTGGTTCTTGCGGACCGGGGCCATGACCACCGTAACGTCTCCCGCGGCACCGGGTGCCGGATTCGCCCGCCGCATCACCTTTTCTCCGCATCGTCCCCCGCATCGTCCCCCGCAGCGTTCCCCGCGGCGTTCCCCGCGGCGTTCCGAACGGCACCGAGAGCGGTATCGGGGCGCCCGGGGGCATCGGTGCGGGCCCCGGGGCGACGGCCCCCCCGAACGCGCGCCGGGCCGCCGGAACGGGCCGGGATCACCCCGTGGCGGCCCGGCACACGACCGGGCGGGCACGTCCCCGCGGGGGGCGGGACGTGCCCGCCCCCACGGGGGACGCGACGCGACCGGTACGGCTAGAGGCACTCGACGGCCGGTGCCTCCTCCCCCACCCCGTAGGGCAACAGATACGGAAGCCACCGCGGGTCGCGGTGGCCGGTTCCGATGATGCGCCAGGCGAGACCCGACGGCGGGGCGGGCTGATGCCGCAGCCGCCAGCCGAGTTCCGCGACGTGGCGGTCGGCTTTGACGTGGTTGCAACGGCGGCAGGCCGCCACGACGTTCTCCCAGGCGTGGGCCCCGCCCCGGCTGCGCGGGATGACGTGGTCGACGCTGGTGGCGACGCCCCCGCAATAGGCGCAGCGGCCGCCGTCCCGGGCGAAGAGGGCGCGGCGGGTGAGGGGCACGCTGGCACGGTAGGGAATCCGGACGAAGCGTTTGAGCCGGACCACGCTGGGGGCGGGGATCTGCGTGCTGGCGCTGCGCATGAGGAGGCCGGAGTCCTCCAGGCTGACCGCCTTGTCGTGCAGCAGCAGGATCAGGGCTCGCCGGACGGGCACCACGCCCAGCGGCTCGTACGAGGCGTTGAGAACCAGGACATTCGGCACAGCCGGCCTCCGTTTCCGTCGGCGGCGCGTGGCTCGCGCCGGGACGATCAACCACAGTGTGTCCCGACCCCGGGGGACGGCGCCACCACGATCGGGAATGTGTCGAGTGACACAGGTGGGACCCGGCTTCCGCGCGATCCGGGTGTCGGAGCCCGGTCACCGCGTCCCGACAAGTGGTTTCCCGGGATGGGGCCCGTTCTCCCCTCCCGGCGGGATACGGCCCGGTCACGGGTGCCGGCGGGACCCGCGGCCGGCGCCGGCGGCGCCGTCCCGGGGCGGCGGCTCCCCACTGCCGACGGGCCGGCCGGATCATCGCGCCCGACCGTCGGGGACGCGCCATCCGGGCATCGGCCCCCTCGCCCCCTCGGGGAGCGCCGTTACCGTTGGCGGGGTGCGAGTGCTCCACCCCGATCCCC
>NZ_VKHS01000788.1 GCF_014141525.1 Streptomyces calidiresistens | reverse complement strand
GAGGGTGGGACGGGTCCGGGGCGGGAGCGCCGGCGGGGCCCGTCAGGTGTCGGCGGCCACCCCGGCGCCGGCCGGGGTGCGTCCGGCTCCCTCGGCGGGCACGGCGCCGTTGGCCGGGGTCGGCAGTCCGGCCCGGGCGCGCAGGGTCTCCCCCCGCGCCGGGGCTCCGACGGTCCACCGTCCCAGCGCGCTCTCGGCGGTGATACCGGGGCCGAACCCGGCGATCAGACCCCGCGCGCCGTCCTCGACCCCGCCGTCCTCGAAGAGCCGGTCGAGGGCGTCGAAGACGACCGAGCTGGCGATGTTGCCGCGTTCGGTGAGGGTGGCGCGGCTGTAGCGGAACATCGCGGGCTCCACCTCCAGGAACCGGCACAGATCGTCCAGGATGCGGGGGCCGCCCGCGTGCACGATGTAGAAGTCCAGCTCGGAGGCGTTCCAGCCGTGTTCCCCGGCGAGGGTGAGCAGGGCGGGGGCGAGCATGGACATGGTGCCGGGGACCCGCTTGTCCAGCAGGAAGTGGAAGCCGGTGTCCCGGACGGCGTAGGAGATCCAGCTCTCGGTGTCGGGGACGAGGTGCGAGCCGTTGCGCTCCAGCCGGACGCCGGTGCCGCCCTCGCCGCGCACCACGGCGCAGGAGACGGCGTCCCCGAACAGGCCGTTGGACAGCAGCGATCCGACGCCCAGGTCGGTGGGTTGGTAGAGCAGCGAGCAGAACTCGCAGGAGACGATGAGGACGTTGCTCCCCGGATAGGCGGAGACGAAGTCGTGGGCGCGGTTGACGGCGGCCCCGCCGGCGGCGCAGCCGAGCTGGGCGATGGGGAGTTGGCGGGTCTCCGGGCGGAAACCCATGGTGTTGATCAGCCACGCGGTGAGCGAGGGCATCATGAAGCCGGTGCACGAGACGTAGACGATGAGGTCGATCTCGCGCCGGTCGAGGTCGGCGTGGGCGAGCGCGCGGGAGACCACGGCGGGGACGCGGGCCTTGGCCTCCGCCTCGTAGACGGCGTTGCGGCGGGTGAAGCCGGGGTGGCGCAGGGTCTCCTCGATGGGTTGGACGATGTGCCGGGTCCGCACACCGGTGTTCTCGATCAGCCTGAGGACCAGGGGCAGTTGGGAATGGTCGGCGTGCGTGGTGCGCGCGAGATCGAGGGTCTCCTCGCGGGTGATGACGTGTTCCGGCACGGCGACGGCGGGGCGACAGAGCGTGGGCATGGGGGTGTCCTTGGGTCCCTTCCGGTCACCAGGCGACGGGGAGAGCGAGCGGGAAACGCCAGATGGAGCTGGTGTTCCACTCGATCTCCCCGGCGGGGACGGCGAGTCTCAGCGAGGGGAAGCGGGCGAAGAGGGAACCGATGGCGACCTCGAGCTCCATGCGGGCGAGGTGGGAGCCGAGGCAGTGGTGGGAGCCCCAGCCGAAGGCCATGTGGGAGGGTCCCTCGCGGTCCGGGTCGATCTCGTCGGGCCGCTCGAAGGCGGCGGGGTCGCGGTTGGCCGCGAGGTAGGAGACGTGGACGGTCTCGCCGGCGCGGATGGTGACCCCGCCGACCTCGACGTCCTCGGTGGCGACGCGCGGGATGCCGACGCCCTTGCGGAAGGGGATGAAGCGCAGCAACTCCTCCAGCAGCCGGGGCAGGGAGTCGGGGTCGGCGAGGAGCTTGGCGCGGGGTTCGGGATGGGTGAGCAGGGTGTGGGTGATGTTGCTGATCTGGTAGGTGGTGGTGTCGTGGCCGGTGAGCAGCAGCACCATGCCCATGACGGCCAGCTCGTCGTCGTCCAGGACCTCCTCGCCGTCGCGGGCGGCGGCCAGGGTGCTGAGCAGGTCCTCGCCGGGGACGCGGCGGCGGGTGGCGGTGAGGTCGGCGAAGTAGGCGCGCAGCTCGGCCTTGGCGCGGACGGCGGCGTCCCGGTCGGGGTTGCCGACGGTCATCAGGGCGATGGCGTCGCGGCGCAGCGCGGGCCGGTCCTCCTGCGGGATCTCCAGCAGGTCGCAGATGGTGGTCATGGGGAGATGGGCGGCGAGGTGGGCGGCGACGTCGGCGGGCGGGCCGTGCTCGGCCATCGTGTCGAGCAGGCCGTCCACGGTGCGTTGGGTGTGCGGGCGCAGCCGCTCCACGTGGCGGGCGGTGAAGCCGCGCGAGACGAGGCGGCGCAGCCGGGTCAGCTCGGGCGGGTCGAGGAGGTTGATCGACTCGTCCTGCACGATCGGGGCCGGGGTCATGCGGGGGAAGTCGCGGCCGATGACGGCGGCCCGGCTGAACCGGCGGTCGGTGGTGACCAGCCGGACGTCCTCGTAGCGGGTGGCGAGCCACGCCTCGCCCTCGCCGTGGGCCATGCGGATGCGGGTGAGGGGGGTCTCGGCGGCGAGGCGGGTCAGCTCGGGGTCCGGGTCCAGCGCGGTGACGTCGGTGAAGGTGCAGCGGGGGGTGTCCGGGTGCGGGGCCCCGGGGG
>NZ_VKHS01000787.1 GCF_014141525.1 Streptomyces calidiresistens | reverse complement strand
GGCCCGGACGGGAACACCGACACCGACACCGACCCGGACACCGGCGCCGGGAGCGACGGTTCGGGCGGGGGCGGCCGGGTCCGCCGCGAACGGTTCGGGGGCCCCGCGGGGGATCGGCTGCGGGCCGGAGTGGTGGGGGCGCTCGTGGCCACCCTGGTCTGGGGACTCGTGTTCACCGCCCGGGACCTGCCCGTGACGGCCTCCCCGGGACCGCACCACCACCACCCGGAACTGTGCGCCACCGTGGACTTCTCCCCCTTCGAGGAGGCGTTCGGCGTGCCGGCCTACCAACCGGAGTCCATGTCCATGGAACGGGACAGTTGGGCTCTGGCCCGCTGCACGGTCTACCTGGAGCCCCGGCCCCGGGGGGATGAGGGGGAGGCGATGCCGGAGGTGCACCGCCAGTTGATGCTGACGGTCGAGACCGTCCTGCACCACCGCCACCATCCGGCCGACGGCTTCGCGATCCGCGCGGAGTTCGGAGGGTTGGAGCACATGCTGGGCGACCCCGTCTACACCGTGGAGGAGCGCCCCGGTGTGGGTGACGAGGCGTGGTTGCTGCTCGACACCTCCCCGCATCACCCGGAACCGATGTGGGGCTCCCTGAGCGTGCGCGAGGAGCGCCTGGAATTGCGCCTGAGCTGGCACCACTGGGCCTCCCCCGGCGCCGACATGCTGTCCGGCCTCCCCGAACTGCTCGACGATGCGGCTCTCTCGACGCTGGAGGCCCTGCGGGAGCCCGCCCCCTCGGGCGGGACGCCGACGAGGAGGGGAACGGGCCCCGGGACGCCGTGACCGATCGCCCGGATGTCCCGCCGCGGGCTCCTCGGCCGGGCACGCCGCGGCCCCGGGTCAGCGCGAGCGGGCCGCCCGGGCGATGGTGACCACGGCGCGCTCCAGGGCGTACGCGGGGTCCTCCCCGCCCCCCTTGACTGCCGCGTCGGCCTCCGCCACGGCACGCAGGGCGGTGGACACCCCGGCCGCGGACCATCCCCGCACCTGACGGCGCACCCGGTCGATCTTCCACGGCGGCATGCCCAGCTCCCTGGCCAGGTCCGCCGGACGCATCCCGCTCGGCGCCGAGGCCAACTTCCCGATGGAGCGCACCCCCTGGGCGAGCGCGCTGGTCACCAGGACCGGCGCCACGCCGGTGGCCAGGGACCAGCGCAGCGCCTCCAGCGCCTCCGCCGCCCGGCCCTCGACCGCGCAGTCGGCGACGGCGAAGCTCGACGCCTCCGCCCGACCGGTGTAGTAGCGGGCGACGACGGCCTCGTCGATCGTGCCCTCCACGTCGGCGACCAGTTGCGCGCAGGCGGAGGCCAACTCCCGCAGGTCGCTGCCGAGTGCGTCGACCAGCGCCTGACAGGCCGCCGGGGTCGCGCTGCGCCCGGCCCCGCGGAACTCGTCGCGGACGAAGGCCAATCGCTCGGCGGGCTTGGTCATCCTCGGACAGGCCACCTCGCGGGCGCCCGCCTTGCGGGCCGCGTCCAGGAGCCCCTTGCCCCGGGCCCCACCGGCGTGCACCAGGACCAGGGTGATCTCCTCGGCGGGCGAGGCGAGGTACGCCTTGACGTCCTTGACCACATCCGCGCCCAGGTCCTGGGACTGACGGACGACCACCACCTTGCGCTCGGCGAACAGCGACGGGCTGGTCAGCTCGGCGAGGGTACCGGGGGCCAACTCGCCGGGGCCCAACTCGCGCACGTCGGTGTCCGGATCGGTGGCCCGAACGGCGGTGATCACCTCCCGCACCGCGCGGTCGAGCAGCAGCTCCTCCTGGCCCACGGCCACGGTCAGGGGGGCGTCCGGCCCGGAACGCCCACCCGCGCCCGCCGCGCCCCGCATCGCCTTCGCACCCGTCTTCTCAGCCATCGCGGCCCAGCATCCCACGTCGCGCCGACAACTCCCCGCCGCCTCCCGTGCCCGGGCCCCACCCGGGGTACCGGGCACGGGTGGCGGAGCCGGAGTCGGGATACTGCGGGGGTGAGGAGCGAGCGGAACGAGGAGATCATCCGGGAGGAGCGGTGGGAGGAGCCCGGCCACCCTCCCCCCTCCCGGCACATTCTGGTGCTGCCCGACCGGGAGGCCGCCGAGGAGGTCGCGGAGGAGCTGACGGGGCTCCTCGCACTCCCGCCCGGGGAGGAGCCGCGGCCGGTGCGGGAGGCCCTGGCCGGGGACGACGACGCCGAGGACGCCCAGTGGCTGGTCGTCCTGGAGGACCCGGAGCGACGACACGACACCGGCGCGCTGCGGGAGCTCGTCGAGTCCCGGGAGGGGTGGCTGGAGAGGGAGTGACGCCCCTTCCGGCCGGCGCGTCGGCGGGGACGGGAGCCGTGCCCCGGGGTTCCCCGGCCCCTCCGGCCGGGTGCGGGGCGGCCCCGGTGGCGCCCCCGCTCCCCTCCGGGGCCTCCGGCGCCTTCCCACCCGATCCCGGCGGGCGGTGGGAGAC
>NZ_VKHS01000786.1 GCF_014141525.1 Streptomyces calidiresistens | reverse complement strand
GGGCGGTGTCCGGGGCGGGCTCGGCGCCGGCGTCCGCGCCGGTCCCGGCGGGAGGCTCCGGTGTCGCCGCCCCGGCGGGACCGACGGGTTCGCGGCGGGCCACCGGGTCCGAGACGGTGATCAGGTCGCGGACCCCCACGATATTGGGGTGCTCCAGGCCGAGCAGGGTGTGCCGCTCGTGGACGAAGCGCTCGACCAGCTCGGGGTCGGCGGCCAGATCCTCCCGCATGACCTTGACGGCCACCGGGCCGTCGGGTCCGTCGGCGAGCCATACCGTGCCGGCGGAGCCGCGGCCCAGGACTCGGTGGAGGGTGTACTGGCTGCCGATGTTCCGTGCCATGGCGGGAGGCTACGACGCGGGGTCCGAATCAGGGACCGAACCCCGGGCTCTTTGTCCGCATTTACCCGGAAAGACGGGCGGAAAATCCCCGCGGGAAGTCGACAAATTCCCGGGGCGACCGCCCTCCCGCCCCCGTGGGTGACGGGGGCGGGGTGACGGGGCGTCAGTTGCCGGGCAGGTTGCCCTGGATGTCGTCCACCGCGTCCCTGGCGCCCTCGGCGAAGCCGATCATCTCCTGGAGCGAGGCGAACCAGTCCTGCACCGTCTCCCAGAAGCTCCGCCCCTCCGCGACCCAGTCGGGCAACGGCGTGAAGTTCCAGGCCACGAAGACGAGGGCGGCCAGCACCAGCACGATGATCAGGCAGCCCTTCAGGCAGCCCAGGCCGGGGATCCGGACGGGGTTGGCGCTGCGGCGCGGCTCGCGGCGGGGACGCGGTTCGCGCCGGGGCTCGGGCCTCGGCTGCGGGCGCGGCCGGGGCTCGGCACGGCGCGGCGGTTCGGGCTCGTACCGCTGCGGTCGGCCCCGGTCCTCCGGGGACCGCTCGTGGGAGGACCGCCCGTAACCGGGGTCGGCGACCGGTCGGGGACGCTGCGGGGGCCGCTGGGGCTCGGGACGGGGCCGACGCCGCGGCGCCCGGTACAGGGGGTCCTGCGCGGGGTCCAGCGGTTGAACGGTGGTCTGTTCGTTGCGGTCGCGGGCGGCCCGCAGCTGGTTCTCCCAGGGGTGGGGCTCCTCGCGGCCGGCGGGGCCGCCGGACTCCCCCGCGGGGCCGAAGCCCCCGGCCGGCATGGCCCGGGTCGCGTCGAGCGCGCCCCGGTCGTCCGGCCCGCCGGCGGCGCCGGCGCCGGCGACCGGCAGTACGTTGGTGGCGGCGTTCGGGTCCGCTCCCCCGACCCCACCGGACCCCCCGGGCAGGGCCTGCGTCGGCTCGGCCCCCAACGGGCCGGGACCCTCGCCGCCGGTGCCGGGCACCCGGACCGGGTCCCCGGGCGGGGCCAGCAGCGCGGCGACGCCGAGGGCGGCGGTGCGCTCGTCGGGACCGGCGTTGTCGGAGATGCCCGCCGCCACGGTGCGCAGGGCCCGGGCCAGGTTCTCCGCCGAGGGGCGCTCGGTGGGGTTCTTGCGCAGACAGCGTTCGAGCACCGTCCACAGCGGACCGGGGACGTGGTCGGGACGGGCCGGCTGCTCGGAGAGGTGGCGCCGGAGCACCTCCAGCGCGGACCCGCCGCGGAACGGCGGCTGCCCGGTGAGCAGTTCGTACAGCAGGATGCCCGCGCCGTAGACGTCCACGGCGGAGGTCTGGCCGTGCCCCTCCGCGGACTCGGGGGCCACGTAGGAGGGGGTGCCGACGAACTCGTGGGCCCGGGTGACGCCCGGCGAGTCGGCGAGGCGGGCGATCCCGAAGTCGGTGAGCATCGGCCGCAGCGGCTCGTCGCCCCGGCCACCGGCGAGCAGCACGTTGGCGGGCTTGAGGTCGCGGTGGACCACGCCCCGGGCGTGGGCGGCGGCGAGCGCGTCGGCGATCTGCGCGGTGAGCAGCGCCGCGGCGATCGGGGTCAGCGGGCCGTTCTCGTAGAGGTGGCGGTGCAGGTCGGGACCGTCGACCAGGTCCATGACCAGGGCCAGGAGGTCGCCCTCGACGACCATGTCGCGCACCCGGACGATGTTGGAGTGGTCCTCCTGGCCCAGGCGCAGCAGCACCGAGCGCTCGCGCAGGAAGCGCATGACCACGTCGGGGTCGTGCGCCAACTCCTCCTTGAGGACCTTGATGGCGACCAGTTCGCCGGGGTGCCCGGGGACGGCGGCCTCGGCGCCCGCCGCCTCGCGCTGGCGGGCCCGCCAGACGGTGCCGGTGGCACCGCGCCCCAGCGGTTCCTCCAGGAGGTACTTGCTCCCTACCGGCCGCACGTGCACTCCCGGGGTCGTCGCGTCGGTGACGCCGCCGGGGACGGCCCCCCGCGGACGCGCCGGCGGGGCGCGGGCGGGCCTTCCCCGTGTCCGCTTCCCCGTCGTCGGGGCCGCCGTCCGGCGACCCCGGGGACCTACTGTAATGCGCCCACCCGCACGCCCGTGTCCCGAACTCCGGGTCCACCCGGGGGACGGGGGCGGGGC
>NZ_VKHS01000785.1 GCF_014141525.1 Streptomyces calidiresistens | reverse complement strand
CGGCCGGGGCGCGCGGACCTCGGCGACGGGGCGCGGACGAGGGGTAACGGATTTCGCGTTACGGGCGGGAGCGTGTAATCTCTTCATCGCTCGCCCCAATAGCTCAGTCGGCAGAGCGTCTCCATGGTAAGGAGAAGGTCAACGGTTCGATTCCGTTTTGGGGCTCTGTGGTGTGGGTCACCCATCGCTTCGGTGGGTTCCGCATCCCGGCGGCGTAGCTCAGTCGGTAGAGCAAACGGCTCATAATCGTTGTGTCACCGGTTCAAGTCCGGTCGCCGCTACTCGCTGAAGTAGCCGATGGCGGACCCAGGTCCCCGATCGGCTACTCTCTCTGTGTTGGAATCGTCCGTTCGTCAAGGAGCACTCACGTGGCTGCCACAGACGTCCGCCCGAAGATCACGCTGGCCTGCGTGGAGTGCAAGGAGCGGAACTACATCACTCGCAAGAACCGGCGGAACAATCCGGACCGCCTGGAGATGAAGAAGCACTGTCCGCGCTGCAACTCGCACACCGCACACCGCGAGACCCGCTGACACGTGCAACAGTGCGCCGAGGCCGCTCCCTACCAGGGGGCGGCCTCGCGCGTGTACCCGGAGGTGTTCGCGCCCATGGCGCTGGATCAGTCATTCGTGGGCCGGAGCTACCCGCCCACCGAGCCGTACGAGGTCGGCCGGGAGAAGATCCGCGAGTTCGCGGAGGCGATAGGCGACAACAGTGCCGCCTATCGGGACCCGGAGGCGGCCCGGGCGTTGGGATATCCCGATGTGATCGCCCCGCCCACGTTCGTGTTCTCCATCACCTATCGGGCCGCGGGGGCGGTGATCGGTGATCCCGCGCTCGGCCTGGACTACACCCGGGTCGTCCACGGGGATCAGCGGTTCGCCTACCGGCGGCCGGTGCGGGCGGGGGACCGGCTGACGGTCTCCTCGACGATCGAATCGATCAAGTCCCTGGCCGGCAACGATGTCCTGGACATCCGGGGCGAGGTGCGGGACGCGGACGGGGAGCACGTGGTGACGGCCTGGACCAAGTTGGTCGCCCGGGCGGCGGAGCCGCCGGCGGCCCGGGACGGGAACGCGGAGGACGCGCGGGGCCGGACGTCGGCGGTCGGCGCGGGGGAGAGGGTGTGAGCGACGTGACGACGCCCGTGACGCGGGACACCGTGACGGTGCCGGTGGGCCGTCCGGAGTATTCCGCCGTGGAGGTGGGGGCCGCGCTGCCGACGCAGCGGTTCCCGGTCAACCGCGAGACCCTGGTGCGTTACGCGGGGGCTTCCGGTGACTTCAACCCGATTCACTGGAACGAGCGATTCGCCCGGGACGTGGGGCTGCCCGACGTCATCGCGCACGGCATGTTCACCATGGCGGAGGCGGTGCGGGTGGTCACGGACTGGACCGGCGACCCGGGCGCGGTGGTCGAGTACGGGGTGCGCTTCACCAAGCCGGTGGTGGTTCCCGACGACGGTGTGGGGGCCATGGTCGAGGTGTCGGGGAAGGTCGCGGCCAAGGACGACGAGGAGCGGACCGTCCGGGTGGATCTCACCGCGGTCTGTGACGGTCGGAAGGTGTTGGGGATGGCCCGCGCGGTGGTGCGGCTTCCCTGAGCCCGGCCGGGTCCGGCCGGACCCGGGGTCGATCGGCCCGGTGGACCGGGTGCGGTGCGCCGTGTCCGGTCCGGCCGGGCCGTTGACAAAGTTAGTGATTGACCAATAACTTCGAGGGGAGAGGGAGGCGACCATGCGGATGAGCGCGGAGGAGCGGCGCGAGAGCGTCGTGCGGGCCGCGATCGTCGAGTTCGCCCGCAGCGGGTACGCGGGCACCTCCACGGCGGCCATCGCCCGCCGGGTGGGTGTCTCCCAGCCGTACCTCTTCCGTCTCTTCCCCGACAAGCGGGCGATCTTCCTGGCCGCCGCGCGGCGCTGCACGGACGAGATCCGGGCACGCTTCGCCGAGGTGAGCGAGGGCATGACGCCCGACGAGGCGGCGGACGCCATGGGGGAGGTCTACCCGGAGCTGCTCGCCGATCGGGACCGTCTGTTGTTCCAGATGCAGATGTACGTGGCGGCGGCCGTGGCCGACGCCTCCGGTGATCCGGGCTTCGCCGCCGAGCTCCGCGAGGTGTGGGCGGAGCTGTGGGACCTGGTCCACTTCCGGCTCGGTGCCGAGGACGCCCGGACCGACGACTTCATGGCGATGGGCATGTTGATCAACGTCCGGCTCGCTCTCGGCTTCCCGCCGGATCACCGGGTGTGGGCGGGATGCCTGGAGCGGAACCCGGACTTCCTCCGCGCAGGGGGGAAGGGAGGGTGCGGGGGGTGACCCCCGCGGGTCCGACGGCCGTCGGCGGACGGTCGTTTTTTCGGCCCTCAAAAGTTATTGATCAATCACTACCTTGATGGCGGGAGTCCCGCCGATCGGAGGACGAACCCATGAGCGACACCACACCGAACACCCCGGCGGTCGCC
>NZ_VKHS01000784.1 GCF_014141525.1 Streptomyces calidiresistens | reverse complement strand
GTCCGGGCCCGGCGCGGGGGCGGGGGTTCCGACCGGCTCGGAGACGGGTACCCCGGGAGCGCGGGGCGCGTCCCGTGAGCCGGGGCGCGGCTCCCGGGTCTCGCCCCGGGCATCCCGCCGGGAGTCCGGGCGACGGGCACGACGAGCGGAGGAGGAGCGGGCATGGGCGGCGTTGTCGGCGTGGGACACGGCCCATATCTTGCAGCATGCCACCGACAGGAGCGGACGCGCCGCGAACCCGTCGCGTGCCCTGTGGCCGGAGGACACCCGCGGTTAAGGTGACCGCCTGACACCCCGTGCCGGGCGGACGGCGCCACCGACGCCGCCGGACCGCCCGCGCCGACACCCGGGGGACGGGACGTTCCCCGACCGGAGCAGCCCCGTCGGCCGACCGGCCGACGAACCGCCCCCAGCACGTACCCGAGGAGCCGCGATGTCCGACGTGCCGTCCGACAACCCGTCCGCCACCTCCCCCGCCGCCGATCCGGGGCCCGCCGGCTCCGCCTTCGTCCCCGGCCTGGAGGGTGTCGTCGCCTTCGAGACGGAGATCGCCGAACCCGACAAGGAGGGCGGCGCCCTGCGGTACCGGGGCGTGGACATCGAGGATCTCGTCGGCGAGGTCTCCTTCGGGCAGGTGTGGGGCCTGCTGGTGGACGGTGCCTTCGAGCCCGGTCTGCCGCCGGCCGAGCCCTTCCCCATCCCCGTCCACTCGGGCGACGTCCGGGTGGACGTGCAGGCGGCGCTGGCGATGCTCGCGCCCGCCTGGGGCCTGCGTCCGCTGCTGGACATCGACGAGCGGCAGGCCCGCGAGGACCTGGCGCGCGCCGCCGTGATGGCGCTCAGCTACGTCGCCCAGTCCGCCCGCGGCACCGGCCTGCCGATGGTGCCGCAGCGCGAGATCGACAAGGCCGACAGCGTGGTGGAGCGCTTCATGCGCCGCTGGCGCGGTGAGCCCGACCCCAAGCACGTCGCCGCCGTGGACGCCTACTGGACCTCGGCCGCCGAACACGGCATGAACGCCTCGACCTTCACCGCCCGGGTCATCGCCTCCACCGGCGCGGACGTGGCCGCCGCGCTCTCCGGAGCGGTGGGCGCGATGTCCGGCCCCCTGCACGGCGGCGCGCCCTCGCGGGTGCTCGGCATGATCGAGGAGATCGAGCGGACCGGCGACGCGGAGGCGTACGTGCGCGGGCAGCTCGACAAGGGCGAGCGCCTGATGGGCTTCGGCCACCGCGTCTACCGGGCCGAGGACCCGCGGGCCCGGGTGCTGCGGCGCACGGCCCGTGAGCTGGGCGCGCCCCGCTACGAGGTGGCCGAGGCGCTGGAGCGGGCGGCCCTGGCGGAGCTGCGGGCCCGGCGCCCGGACCGGGTGCTCGCCACCAACGTGGAGTTCTGGGCGGCGATCGTGCTGGACTTCGCCGAGGTGCCGGCCGAGCTGTTCACCTCGATGTTCACCTGCGCCCGCACCGCCGGGTGGTCGGCGCACATCCTGGAGCAGAAGCGGACCGGACGACTGGTGCGGCCCTCCGCCCGGTACGTCGGTCCGGGACCCCGGTCGCCGCACGAGGTGCCGGGACACCCGGCGGCCTGAACCGCTCCGGTCCGGCCGGCGGTCGGTCACGCGTGCCCCGTGCCCCGCGGGGCACGCGGTCCCCGGGACCCGCCGGTCCCCGGACCGGGTGGAGCGGGGCGGAGCGGGACGCGACGGAGCGGACGGGCGAGACAGGGGTTGAGGAATGGGAACGGCGAGCGAACGGCGGACCGCCCCCGACGCGGGTGCCGACACGGGCCCGGGCGCGGCCGAAGGGCCGCTGCCGACGGCCGTGGTGGTGATGGGCGTCTCCGGCTGCGGCAAGAGCACGATCGCCCGGATGCTGGCCGATCGGCTGGGCGTGCCGATGGCCGAGGGGGACTCCTTCCACTCGGCGGCCAACGTGGCGAAGATGACGGCCGGCGAGCCGCTGGACGACGCGGACCGGGAGCCCTGGTTGCGCGCCCTGCGGGACTGGATCTCCGAGCGGGCGGCGGCCGGTGACTCCTCGGTGATGGCCTGTTCGGCGCTGAAGCGTTCCTACCGCGACGTGCTGCGGGGGGCGACGGGGTGCCGGGTGCGCTTCGTGTACCCGGCGGTGGACCGGGAGGTGCTGGTCGAACGCCTGGACTCGCGCGGCGGGCACTTCATGACCTCGGCGCTGCTCGATTCGCAGTTGGAGACCCTGGAGCCGCCCTCCCCGGACGAGGACGCGGTGACGGTCCCGGCGGGACGGGAGTGCCCGGAGCGGTTGGTGGAGGCGGTGCTCGCCGCCCTGGACCTCCCCGCCCCGGGGCCGGCCGGTTCCGCGGGAGCCGCCGACCCCGTCTGACCCCCGTCCGGGGTCCGGGGCCCGGGCCGGGAGGTCCGGGGCGGGGTTCGCCCCGTGCCGACGCCGGGCACGACACCTCGCCGCCCTGCGGGGTCGGCGGCCGGGGAA
>NZ_VKHS01000783.1 GCF_014141525.1 Streptomyces calidiresistens | reverse complement strand
GTTCGGGGGGATTCGGCGCGGGGTCACCCGACGGGTGGGGTGGGTGTTCACAGGTTCGGCCCCGGCACGCCCGGTGCCGGGGCCGATCGCTGTCCCCCTGGCGCACGTCGGGGGTACCGTCCTGAGTGTCGAGTTCAGGAGAGCAGGAGTCAGCATGACACAGCGGACTGACAAAAACAGCGGCGGGCCGGTGGGTCGGCCGGAGGAGTCGATCGGGCGCCGGATCCAGGCGATCCGGCGGGCCCGGGGACTCACCCAGCACGGCCTCGCGCAGAAGGCGCACATCTCCTACAGCACCCTGACGAAGGTCGAGGCGGGGCACATCGCGGCCTCGCCGATGGTGACGGCCGCGTGCGCGCGGGCGTTGAGGGTGCCGGGTACGGACCTGACGGGGCAGCCGTACTACGACCAGCTCAAGGCCGACCAACTGGAGGAGCTGATCCAGCCGCTGCGGCAGGCGGTCGCGAACCCGATGCTGCCCGGGGACGGGCCGGAGCCGCGGGCGCTGTCGGCGATCCGGGGGGATGTGGCGCGGCTGGATGCGTGGCGGCTGCGCGGGGAGTACATGGTGATCGCGGCCGAGGCGCCGGCGTTGATCGAGGAGCTGCTCCTGGCGGTGGATGGCGCGGCGGCGGGGCGGGAGCGGGAGGAGACCTACCGGGTCCTGGCCGATGCGTACCGGCTGGCGCGCACCCTGCTGGGGAAGCTCGGGTTCACCGACCTCGGGCTGTTGGCGTTGGATCGGATGCAGCAGACGGTGCCGCACACCGGTGACCCGTATCTCCAGGCGGTGGTGTGTCACTACCGGTCGGACTACTTCCTGCATCACGGGGCGCCGGAGATCGCGTTGCGGGAGATCGGGGCGATGGAGCGGATGTTGGAGGATCCGGTGCGGCGGGGGGATGAGCGGGCGATGAGTGCGCGCGGCACGTTGTGGCTCAAGAGCGCGGTGATGCATTCGCGGTTCGGGAAGGTGGGGGCGGCCGGGGAGGTCACGGCGCGGATCGCGGAGGCCCGGGCGCTGGCCGGTCGGCTGGCGGGGCGACCGGACCCGTACGGGCTGGTGTTCGACGAGCTGAACGTGAGGCTGCACGAGGCGTCCACCCAGCTCGATCTCGGGGAGACGGGGCGGATGGTGGAGCTGGGTGAGCGGTTGGTGTTGCCGGAGGGGTGGGCGCGGAACCGGGCCGGTCACCATCACATGGATATGGCGCGGGCGTATGAGGTGGTGGGGCGTCGGGAGGAGGCGGTGGCCGAGCTGGTGGCGGCGCGTCATGCGGCGCCGGCGCAGACGCGGTATCACCCGACGACGAGGGAGACGGTGCACGCGTTGCTGAGGAAGCGCCGGTCGCCGGAGCCGGCGTTGCAGGCCGTGGCCCGGTGGGTGGGGGTGTAGCACAGGCCGAGCCGGTGGGTGGCATGACACGAGGGCCCCAACTTTCATTCCGAATTGAAAGTTGGGGCCTTGTGATGTCGGCAACATAGCTGTCTGTGAGCGCACGTCACACGATGATCATGGAGTCGACGATGGCCAAGCCACTCGCCAGACGGTACGAGAAGCCGGTGAAGGCGCTGCGGCGCTGCGGGGGGTGCGGGTGCCTGACGCAGCAGGCGCGCCCGGCGCCCGGCACCGGCCGGGAGGGGGGTGGTTCGTGGCACTGCCCGGGCTGCCTCCCGAAGCCGGACGCGAAGACGGGGGGTGCGCGGTGAGCACGCAGACGCAGCGCAGGGCCCCGGAGGTGGGGGACGAGGTGGAGCTGGAGCCGGGTGGGGAGCGGTTCGTGGTCACCGACATCGGCTCGGAGGACGGGTTGTGCACGCTGCGGGGGCGGGGGCGTGGCGGTATCCCGGAGGAGGATCCGGTGGACCCGGACGCGTTGACGGTGGTGCGGACCCGTGCGGAGCGCCGGGGGTCGGCGTGGTGACCCGCAAGTTCAGGTTCCGGGAGCATGTGATCGAGCCGGATCAGGAGCCGGATGCGGAGGCGATCACGTTCACGCCGCAGTGCGCGGTGTGCGAGGCGATGGGTCCGACGCGTGAGGGGGCCGGGGAGCTGACCGGGTGGATCGTTCGGCACCTCGGGGAGCATCCGGAGCATCTGTCGTACCGGGAGATCATCACGCGGCCGTACAGGGCTGTGCCGGGGGCGTGGCGATGAGGACACCGAGTACGACGCTGGATGTGGTCTCGGTGTTGGCGGCCGAGATCGTGATAGGGGACGCGATGGTGATAGGGGGTGTGGAGCGCACGGTGGTGGATCTGCGGGCCGTTCCTCCCATCGGTTCCCGGCTGGTGGTGTTCGGGCAGGGCATGACGTTGCGGCTGCCGGCGCGGGAGGTGGTGGCGGTGAAGCGGTGGGTGCCGATCCGCCGTGTCCCCGCCCGGCGTGTGCTGCCGAGGGGGGTGGTCCGGTGAACCGCGAGCACGACCAGGAGCAGGAGCACGGGGCCGCGGGGCACGAGCACGGCCATGTGGTTTA
>NZ_VKHS01000782.1 GCF_014141525.1 Streptomyces calidiresistens | reverse complement strand
GTCGCGACCTCCGTCGCGACCGCCCCCTCGGACGTTCCCCGCTCCCCGGGGGTCGGGGTCAGCGCGGCGCCTCGCCGCGCTTGACCTGCGGCTTGGGCAGGCGCAGTCGCCGTACCTGGAGGGTGCGCATCAGGGCGTAGGGGTACGCGCCCTTGTGACTCTCGTTCGGGAAGCGCTCGTTGAGGGCCCGCTTGAGACGGAAGCGCAGCGCGATCCAGTCGACGATCATGGCCAGGATGATGCCCATCCACAGCAGCAGCGCGAACGGCTGCTGGCCCGGCACCATCGACAGCACCAGAATGATGATCGCGTAGATCAGGAAGTACTCGGCGACGTGCCAGCGGGTGTCCACGAAGTCGCGGGCGAACCGACGCACCGGACCCCGGTCCCGGTAGGGGAGGAACTCCTCCCGACCGGTGACCAGCGCCTCGCGCTGCTTCTCCAGCGCCTTGCGCCGCGCCTCACGGGCCCGACGGGCGGCCTCCCTGCGGTCGGTCGGCGGACGCGCGGAGGCCTTGCGCAGGGCCTCGGCCTCGCTGCGCTTGGGGGTCGGGCGGCCCTTGGGCGCCTGCGGATCACGGGTCCGCGACGCCTCCTCCGCGGTGGGCTCGGCGGCCCGCGGGGACTGGTTTTCTTTCGAGCGGCTTCGGAACACACGCCCAGGGTAAGCGGTGGCCACCTCCCGTGGACCCTCCGGTGGGGCACGATCCGGCACCGATGCCCGCACCGTTCGATCACCGCCCGGTCACCGACGGTTTCCCGGCGCGTCCACCCGGTGCCCCGCGGCGTCGGGTGACGGCACCGGCGCCCCGGGGACCTCCGGTGCCCCCGGGGTGCGGGAGAGAGGGGTGACACCCGGGGCGCCCGGGGGATGCCCCGTCATCCTCCGGCGGTAGGCCGGCCGGGGTGATCGTCCCGCAGGAGGAGCCCTTTCGGGGGCATCCGGTGCTGATATGGAGGTGGGACCCGTAGGGTAGGGGTACCAGGAACGGTGAACACTCGAGGCAGTCCGAAGGGGGCGCGCGAGGCCCATGAGCGGTGTCATGAAGCGGATGGGGATGATCTTCCGCGCGAAGGCCAACAAGGCCCTGGACCGGGCGGAGGACCCGCGCGAGACGCTCGACTACTCGTACCAGAAGCAGCTGGAGCTGCTGCAGAAGGTGCGGCGCGGCGTGGCGGACGTGGCCACCTCCCGCAAGCGTCTGGAACTGCAGCTCAACCAGCTGCGCGGGCAGTCCGACAAGTTGGAGGATCAGGGCAAGAAGGCGCTGGCGCTCGGCCGCGAGGATCTGGCCCGCGAGGCGCTCACCCGCCGGGCCGGCCTGCAGCAGCAGGTCACCGACCTGGAGACGCAGCACCAGACCCTCCAGGGCGAGGAGGAGAAGCTGACGCTGGCGGCCCAGCGGCTGCAGGCCAAGGTGGACGCCTTCCGCACCCGGAAGGAGACCATCAAGGCCACCTACAGTGCGGCCCAGGCCCAGACCCGGATCGGCGAGGCCTTCTCCGGCATCTCCGAGGAGATGGGCGATGTCGGCATGGCCATCCAGCGTGCCGAGGACCGGACCCAGGAACTCCAGGCGCGCTCCGGCGCGATCGACGAACTGCTCGCCTCCGGCGCGCTGGACGACGTCACCGGCACCTCCAAGGACAGCCTCACGGCCGAGCTGGACCGGGTGTCCGGCGACGCCGGCGTGGAGCTGGAGCTGGAGCGCATGAAGGCGGAGCTGGCCGGTGGGAGCACCGAGCGGCAGGCGCTGGAGGGCGGGGCCGGTGGGGCCGACCAGGCCACGCAGCAGGACCCCCGGTTCGACAAGCAGCAGTGATCCGACGGTCGGTCCGTCGGCGGTGACCGCCGTCCGCCACCCCCGCGGTGGCGGTGGCGGCGTCCGCCGACCCGGCGTCCGACGTCGGTGTCCCGGTCCCCCGTGGGCCCCGGGCACCGGCATCCGGTCGGTCGCCCCGCGCGGTCGTCCGTCGTCCCGTCGGGGTGTGCGGGCGGACGCGCGGTCATGTGCGACGGGGGAGCGGTCCGTCCGGATCGTGTCGCCCCGCGCATTCCCGAGCAGCAGACGAAGCGTGCAGGCAGCCCGTAGCAAGGAGCGCGGTGTGATCGTACGGATCATGGGGGAGGGGCAGGTCCGGCTGGACGACAGCCACTTCCCCAAGCTGAACGAGCTCGACGACGAGCTCATGACCGAGGTGGAGCAGGACGACCACGAGGGATTCCGACGGACCCTGGCGGCCCTGCTGGAGGCGGTGCGCTCGATGGGCACCCCGCTGCCGGACGACTCGCTGGAGCCGTCCGAACTGATCCTCCCGGCCCCGGACGCCACCATCGAGGACGTCCGGGCCATGCTGTCGGAGGAGGGCCTGATCCCCCTCGAACCGCCGGCCCGGTCCTGATGAGTGTCGCGGCGCCCCGTTTCCGACCCCGGAAGCGGGGCGCCGTGTCCGTGTCGCCCCTCCCGGGGGCCCCGGA
>NZ_VKHS01000781.1 GCF_014141525.1 Streptomyces calidiresistens | reverse complement strand
TGCATAGAAGACACACCCCCGCTCCCGACCCCACCGACGTCATCGAGAACGCCGGGGAGCCCGGGGCGATCGAGGGCAGCTACATCGTCATGCTCGACGACGCCCTGGAGGCCGACTCACCGGCCGTCGGGGAACTCGCCGAGCGGTACGGCGTCGGGATCACCAGCACCTGGGACGCCGTCCTCAACGGCATCGCGATCGAGGCCGACGAGGCGCAGGCCCTGGAACTGGCCGCCGACCCGCTGGTCGACAAGGTCGTGCAGGACGAGACCGTCTCGCTGTTCACCGGGACGCAGCTCAACCCGCCGTCCTGGGGCCTGGACCGCATCGACCAGCCGGCCCTCCCCCTGGACAACTCCTACACATACCCCGCGCACGCCGGGGAGGGCGTGACCGTCTACATCCTCGACACCGGCATCCGGTACGGCCACACCGACTTCGGCGGCCGGGCGACCCCCGGCTTCGACGCCTTCGGCGGCGACGGCTCCGACGGCAACGGCCACGGCACCCACGTCGCCGGCACCGCCGCCGGCACCGCCCACGGGGTCGCCAAGAAGGCCGACCTGGTCAGCGTGAAGGTGCTCAACAACTCCGGCTCCGGCACCATCCAGGGCGTCATCGACGGCATCAACTGGGTGACCGCCAACGCCTCCGGTCCCTCGGTCGCCAACATGAGCCTGGGCGGCGGCGCCAACGCCGCCCTCGACCAGGCCGTCCGCGACTCCATCGCCTCCGGCGTCACCTACACCGTCGCCGCCGGCAACAGCAACAACAACGCCGGCGGCTCCTCCCCCGCCCGGGTCGCCGAGGCCATCACGGTGGCGTCGAGCACCAACGCCGACAACCGCGCCGCGTCCTCCAGCTACGGGCCGGTCGTCGACCTCTTCGCCCCCGGCCAGGGCATCACCGCCCCGTGGCACACCTCCGACACCGCGGTGAACACCATCTCCGGCACCTCGATGGCCGCCCCGCACGTCGCCGGCGCCGCCGCCCTGGTCCTCGCCGACGCCCCCGACGCCTCCCCCGAGCAGGTGTGGGACACCCTCGACGCCCTCACCGTGCCCGGCGTCATCGGCAACCCCGGCAGCGGCACCCCGAACAAGCTGCTCCAGGTCCCCGGCGGGGGCGGCTCCGGCGGACAACCGGCCGCCGCGATCTCCCACAGCTGTGACGACACCACCCTCACCTGCGTGTTCGACGGAAACGGCTCCACCTCACCCGCCGGTGCGATCACCGGCTGGTCCTGGAACCTCGGTGACGGCGCCGACGGAACGGGCGCCGTCACCGAGCACACCTACGCCTCCGAGGGCCGGTACACGGTCACCCTGACCGTCACCGACGCCGCCGGGGCCTCCGCCTCCACCTCGGTGACCGTGGACCTCGGCGCCCCCGCGCAGCAGGGGCCGACCGCACGGATCTCCGGCAGCTGCGCGAACTACCTCTTCTTCCACCTGTGCTCGCTCAGCGGCACCGGCTCCACCGCCGGTGACAGCCCCATCAGCGGCTACCGCTGGGACCTCGGGGACGGCTCCGGCGCCGACGGCGCGACCGTCAGCCGGATCTACACCCGGGGCACCTGGACCGTCACCCTGACCGTCACCGACGGCAACGGCCTGGACGACACCGCCACCACCACGCTCACCATCCCGTAACCCCCGGCCCGACCCGTGACCCGGGCCCCGGGTCCGGGCGGCCCACCGACCACCACGGAGCACCCCCCACAGGGGTCGGGCACGGCAGCCGGCCGTGCCCGACCCGCTCCCGTTCCGCCGACCGCCGGTGATCGGGGCCGGGCTCAGCCCTCCCGGTGCACCTTCTCGTTCGACGCCTGCGCCCTCGGCCGCACCACCAGCAGGTCCACGTTCACGTGCGGCGGCCGGGTCACCGCCCAGCCGATGGTGTCCGCCACGTCCTCCGCCGTCAGCGGGTTCGCCACCCCCCGGTACACCTTCTCCGCCCGCTCCGCGTCACCCCGGAACCGGGTCAGCGAGAACTCCTCGGTGCGCACCATCCCCGGCGCGATCTCGATCACCCGCACCGGCTCCGCCACGATCTCCAGCCGCAGGGTCCGCGCCAGCACGTGCTGGGCGTGCTTGGCCGCCACGTACCCCGCACCGCCCTCGTAGGGGGCGTGCCCGGCGGTGGAGGTGACCACCACCACCGTGCCGTCCCCGGAGGCGATCAGCGCCGGCAGCAGCGCCCGGGTCAGGTGCAGCGTGCCCAGCACGTTCACCTCGTACATCGCCCGCCAGTCCGCCGGGTCGCCGGAGGCCACCGGGTCCAGACCGAGGGCCCCGCCCGCGTTGTTGACCAGCACCCGGCACTCCCCGCCCAGGTGCTCGGCGAAGGCGTCCACCGCCGCCCCGTCGGTGACGTCCAGCGGGTACGCCTCGGCCTCGCCGCCGGCCTCCCGCAACTCCGCCGCCAGGGCCTCGATCCGGTCGGCGCGGCGGGCGGTGAGCACCACCCGGTACCCCTCCCC
>NZ_VKHS01000780.1 GCF_014141525.1 Streptomyces calidiresistens | reverse complement strand
CATTAACAGGGGCGTCACGGAGGCAAGTTGAGCATTAAACGAGAAGAAGGCCGAAAAAAGTCGGTGTTATCGATGAACCATTCGACGGCGAAGTGCGTGAAGTGGTGGCGGCCCCGGACGCGGGCGCTCCTCCGCCGACCTGCGTCACGAGCTGTACGCCGCCGTCCACGCCGCACCGCACCACCGCCCCGGCGCCCCCGAACTGCGCGCCGCGCTGCGGGAGATCGGCGCCGTCGTCCTCGTGGACGACCTGGAGTTCGGCGGCTCCGCCCTGGACGACCTGCTCGCCGCGACACCCGAGTGCGCCTTCCTGTTCGTCACCGCCACCGACGCGCCCCCCGTCGGCGACGGCTCCCGAGTCGAGGAGGTCCCCCTCACCGGCCTCGCCCCCGCCGCCGCCGTGGACCTCGTCGAGCGCACCGCCGGGCGCCCCCTGACCGCCGCCGAGCGCGAGGGTGCGGCGCGGCACCGCGCCGCCGCCGACGGCCTGCCGCTGCGCCTGGTGCAGTACGGCTCCCTGCTGCGCGAACGCGGAAACGCCCCGGCGGGGGCGACGGAGGAGGCGGAGCCGGCCACCGACGCCCCGCCGGCCGTCGAACTCGCCGCGCTGCTCCCCGAGGGCGCCCGGGAGATCCTCAGCCTGGGACTGGCCCTCGGCGGCACCCTCCCCGGCCTCGCCCAGATCCCCGCCCTCACCGGGGACCACGACGCCTCAGCCCATCTCGACCTGCTCACCCGCGGCGGCCTGGTCACCGGCACCGGGGACCACCGCCGACTCGCCCCGGGGGTCGTCGAGGACCTGGCGGACACCGACCTCGCCGGTGGCGGCGCCGCGCGGGTGGACATCGCGCTCGGCCACTACCAGTGGTGGCTGGAGGAGGGCCGTGCCGACCCCGCCCGGGCCGTCGCCGAACTCGACGCCCTCCTCGCCGTCATCCGTGCAGGCCAGCGCGCCGGCCTGCACGAGGCCGTCGCGGAACTCACCCGCGTCGCCGCCCCGCGGGCCGCCGTGTCCCTGCGCTGGGGCCTGTGGGAGCGGATGCTGCGCAGCGGCCAGGAGAGCGCCCGCGAGGCCGGCCTGGTCAGCCGCCAGGCCTACTTCCACCACGAGTTGGGCGTCCTGGCGATCTGCAACGGCCGACTGGACCGGGCCCGCGCCGAACTGGAGGCGTCGATCGCCCTGCGGGCGGTCCTGGCCGACTCCAGCGGGGCGCACGCCGGACGCCGCGCCCTCGCCCTGGTCGAGGACCTCGGAATGCCGCCCGCGCCGCCGCTGCGACTGGAGAAGCCGAACGCCACCGGCCCGGCCGCACCCACCGGCGGCCCGGCACCGGTCACCGGCGGGCCGACACCGGCCACCGGCGGACCCACCGCGCCCACCGCGCCGCTCGGCACCCCGGCCGTCCCCGCCGCACCCGCGGCGGAAACCCCGGCCGGAGCGACACCGGCCCCGCTGCCCGGTCCGGGGACCGAGGCGCCCACCGAACTCCTGCCGCCCGTCGTGGCGCGCGCCGGTGGCACACCGACCGGCCCGCGGCCCACCGTCGGTCACGGCACCGGGGCGGCCGTGCCGGCCGCCTTCGCCGGGGACACCCCCGGTGGAGACCCCACGCACGACGCCCGGGACGGGCAGGGGGGCCGGCCCGGCGGTCGCTTCGCCGGTATCCGGCAGACCGCGTTGGCGGGCACCCGACGGAACATGGCCGGCGCGGGTGCCGGAGCCCTCCTGGTCGCCGTCCTCGGCACCGTCGTCGGCCTCGGGCTGACCGGCGGTGAGGCCGAGGAGCCGCCGGAGACCGGGCGCCCCAACACCACCGCCCCGGACACCGGTTACACCGACGGCGGCACCGGCGCCGATCCGGCCGAGGTGGCCGCCGCGCACCCCTCCTCCTCGCTGGCCTGGGCCCAGCTCGCCGACGACGCCTTCGAGGCCGGTCGACCGGTGGAGTCCTACGCCTACGCCCGCACCGGCTACCACCGGGGCCTGGACGCCCTGCGCCGCAACGGCTGGAAGGGCCACGGCCCGGTGCCGTGGGAGCACGAGCCCAACCGCGGTTTCCTGCGCGCCCTGCACGCCCTCGCCCGGGCCGCCCGCGCCATCGGCGAGACCGAGGAGTACGAGCGCTGCTCGACCTTCCTCAAGGACAGCTCCCCCACCGCCGCCGACACCCTCTCCTGAGCCCCGGCGGGCCCGCGCGGCGCCGTGGTGCCCGGCTTCCCGGTGGTCCCGGGGGTCGGATGCTTCCGCCGGGGCTTTCCGGGACATAGCCTGTCGCCGTCGCACCCGGCGCCGTGCCGTTCCGTCCCCGCCCGGGGCCGGTCGCGCGGCGCCGTGTCCGTACCCGCACCACCCGCACCATCCGCACGCCCCGGCGCGCGCCCCGGGAGGGCGGCGCCCGTTCCCGACCCGGATCCCCGGTGACCCCGGGGGCCGGTCCCGTCCCACCCGGTCGTTCCCGGAGACCCCAGGAGCCCGCCATGTGT
>NZ_VKHS01000078.1 GCF_014141525.1 Streptomyces calidiresistens | reverse complement strand
GGACGAAGCCCGCGCCGAGCAGTTCACGGAGCAGGACCTCCATCGTCGCGCGCTGGTAGTGGATGGACGCCCCGCTTCTCCCGAGGTTGAGATCCACCCACTCCGAGGAGTGGGCCCGTCGCCGGGAGCCGTGCCCCCACCCCAACCCGGGGCGCTGGGAGCCCGGTTCCCCTCTGGTCCAGGGGATGCGGGTCGCCTTCTCCGGTGACACCTCGGTGGAGCGCGAGCTGTTGGAGGACCGGGCGCACGCGGCCGGCCTGCACGTCGCCTCCTCGGTCTCCCGGCAGACCAGTCTGCTGGTGACCAATTACCCGTCCGCGCGCACCGGCAAGGTGCGCCGGGCCCTGGAGCTGGGCACCCCGGTGATCGACGAGGAGGGTTTCACCCGGCTGCTGCGGGCCGTGGCCCCGGCGACGGGGGACTGAGGCGGTTCGGGTACCGTCGGGGGCTGTGTACCGCTTTCTGCTCTCCCGGCAGTGGGTGCTGTTGACCCTCCTGGCCGTGCTGCTCATCCCGCTGATGATCCAGGCGGGCTTCTGGCAGTTCCACCGCCACGAGGGCCGCGTCGAGCGCAACGATCTCATCGCGGGCAACCTGCACGCGGACCCGGTGCCGATGGACCGTCTCACCGCGCCCGGGCGGGAGGCCGCCGAGGAGGACCGCTACCGCGCGGTCACCGCCACCGGGGTCTTCGACACCTCCGGTGAGGTGGCGGTGCGCCAGCGCACCGACCCCGAGGGGGGGTACGGCTACTGGGTCCTCACCCCGCTGGAGCAGTCGGACGGTGTGGTGGTCCTGGTGAACCGGGGGTGGGTCCGGGCGGGCGAGACCCCGGGCGAGTTGCCGGAGATGCCCCCGCCCCCCGGGGGCGAGGTGACCGTCACCGGACGCCTGATGATCGACGAGACCACCGAGCGCACCGGCATCCGCGATCGCTCCGGTCTGCCCGAGGGCATGGTCATGATGATCAACAGCGAGCAGCGGGCGGCCGAACTGGGTCGCCCGGTGCTGGGCGGCTACCTGGAGCTGACCGGGATCGACCCGGCCCCGGCGGAGGGCACGGCGGCGCCCCGGACGCTGCCCACGCCCAATCACACCGGCATCGGGGCCCACCTGGCCTACGCCTTCCAGTGGTGGCTGTTCGCCGCCTTCGTACCGGTGGGATGGGTGATCCTGTTCCGCCGCGAGGTGCGCGACCGTCGCTCGGGGGGCTCCGGTCACTCCGCCCCCGGGAGGGGGAGGCCCGCGCCGGCCGGCCCGACCCCCGGGCCCGGTGGGGCGAACGACCGCGGCGAGGAGTCGGCCGACCGTCCGGCAGGGGCGGGACACCGGGGCTGAACCCGGCCGCGCCGCGGCGCCGTCCCGTCCCGCGGGCGGAGTGACCGGAGCCCCCCTCACTCCACCCGGTCGGCCGCGTGCCGGGTGGAGCGCACCCGGAGATCGGCCGGAAGGCGTTCCCGTCCGGTGGAGGTCCTGAGGTGTTCGAGGGCCTCGGTGCGGAATCGGCGCACCACCTCACCGGGGCGCGCACCGGCCTCCAGCACCACCCCCGCCCGCAGTCGGGAACCGCGGCGCCCACCGTCCAGGACCACGCGGGCCCGTTCCACCCCCGGGAACGACTCGATCTCCTCCGTCACCACCTCTTCCAGGGCGGCTCCGCGCAACACCGTGGCGTCGGCCCCCTCCGCCTCGTCACCGAGCGGAAGCTCCCGGCGACGACCGCGTCGGAACTGCGTCAGGGCCCACCAGGCGGTCAGCAGCACGAGCAGGGAGAGAACGCCGATCACCACGGGCCACCACCACCCCTCCCCCACCCAGCGGGTGCGGTCGGCGTCGGTCAGCAGCACGTCGTCGGGGGCCCGCGGGCTCCATCCGTCGGGCAGGGGGATTCCCCACCGGGCGGGGAGGTCCAGCGCGGCGGCCACCACGGCGGCACCGGCGCCCACGAGGAGCACCCCGATGAGTGCCAACAGCACCCGGTTGACGATCCGCATGACCTTCCCGCTTCTCCTCGGTCCGTCCTCGGGCCCCCCGGGATCGGGGGACCTCCGTCTCGTCCCCTCCGGGCCGGTCGACCCGGAGGGCTCAGCCGCCGTTCGACCGACGTACGCGCAGGTTCAGGGCCGGGCGGTGGGCGAGCGCGATGTCCTCCAGGCATTCCTCCAGGACCGATCGCAGCTCCGTGCGCACCTCCTCCGGATCCCGGAAGTGCGTCTCGGCGGTGACGCGGACCCGTCGGCGCCCCACCGCCACCCGGGCGGAGCGCACTCCCGCGACCCGAACGGCCCGGTCGCGCACGACCCGGGCGACGGCGGAGCGCTCGATCCCCACCCGGAGGTCGCGGTCCTCGCGGTGCAGCGGCAGCAGGCCGCGCATCCCGGGGGTGAGGGCGAGGACGAGCAACCACAGGCCGAGCAGGACGGCCACGGCCGCGCCCGTCAGCACCGCGGGGTCGTCCACCGGACGGGTGGCCAGTTCATCGGCCAGGCGTGTCCTCCACCCGGCCGCCGATCGACCGGCGCGCACCGCGATCACGTCGTACAGCAGGGCTCCGCAGATCACGAGCAGGACCAGCGCGGTCAGGGCCGCCGGCACCCGGCGCGCCGCCCGGAAGCGGTGGGCGCGCGGGCCGCCGGCCGAGCCGTGCTCCGGGGGGTCCTGCGGGCGGGCGTGCTTCTCCATGACCGCCGGTCCCCCGCCGGTCTCCTCCCGCTCCCTGCCGTCCACTCCGTCCCCGTCCCTTCCCGTCGGCGATCCGTCGCTTCCGCGGTCCGTCACCCGACCCGCCCGCCGTGTCCGGCGCGGCGATGGGCCGAGTGCAGACGCGCCACCACCAGGGCCACGCCGGGCACCTCCATCCCGGCGAGTTCGGCCAGGCGTTCGGTGACCCGCCGGCGGATGGCGTCGCAACGGTCGGCCAGATCGCAGGGGTAGTCCAGTTCGACCTCCACCCGCACCCGGGCCAGGCCCCCACCGCCGCCGGCGGTCGGCTGCCGACGGATCGAGACCTCCGCCCGGGGACCGGGGCGCCTCGCCACCGGCGCGACCGGCGCCGGTGGTGGCGCCGTCATGGTCGCGGTCGCCGGCGGAGCCGCGCCGGTGACGTCCCCCCGGGACTGTTCGGGCCCGCCCCGTCCCGCGCGCAGCGCCTCGCGGGCCGCCGGGCTCAGGTCGTAGCGGTGCTGCCCGGCGTGGTGCTCGACGATGTCCACGAGCTGTTCGCCGCTGTAGTCGGTGAACAGCAGGGTCCGGCTGAAGCGGGAGGACAGACCCGGGTTGGAGTTGATGAACCGCGCCATGTCGCCGGGGTAGCCGGCGGCGATGACGACCACCTCGTCGCGGTGGTCCTCCATCAGCTTCACCAGGGTGGCGATCGCCTCGCCGCCGAAGTCGTTGCTCATGCCGGGCGGCACCAGGGCGTACGCCTCGTCGATGAACAGCACCCCGCCCCGGGCGCGGAGGAACGCCTCGGTGGTCTTCGGCCCGGTGTGGCCGACGTACTCGCCGACCAGGGCGCTGCGGTCCACCTCCACCAGGTGCCCGCGCTCCAGCAGGCCCAGCGCCTTCAACAGCCGCCCGTACAGGCGGGCCACGGTCGTCTTGCCGGTGCCGGGGTTGCCGGCGAAGACCAGGTGCCGACTGAGCGGCGGCGCCGGCAGGCCGGCGTCCTGCCGCATCCGCACGGTCTGCATGAGCTTGACCATGCCGCCGACATCGCGCTTGACGCCCTCCAGGCCGACCAACTCGTCGAGCTCGGCGAGCAGGTCCTCCAGGGTCTCCGGTTCGGGTTCGGGCTCCCCGGCGCCGTCGTCGGCGTCGGCGCCCGCGGCCGTGTCCATCGCGGACCCCGTCGGGCCCGCCGGGCCGGTGCCGGGACCGGTGCCCCCGGACCCGGCCGGGCCGGCGGGGCCGCTCGGCCCGGTGGGCCCAGTGGGTGGCGCGCCCTGCCCGGGCGAGGGCAGCGTCGCCGCCTCCACCCGCAGCGCCACGCACTCCTCGAACTCCGGGCGCGCCCCCTCCGCCGAGACCACGTCCCGGGCGCAGTCCAGCACCCGGCAGCCGACGAAACGGGGTTCGGCCGCCGTCGCGACGTGCAGGGCGGGGAAGGCGCTGCCGGATATCTCGCAGCCCTCCCACCGCCCGCCGGCGGCCCGGCCGATCAGCACCCCGTTCTTGCCCGCCCCGGAGACCCGCAGGTCACGCACATCGACCTCGGCGCGTTCGCCGACCACGACGCCGCTGCCGGCGGGATCGACCACCGCGCCGCCCTCCACCCGCACCCGGGCGTCGGCGCCCACCACCACGCCGGCGCTGCCCGCGCCGACCACCCGGACGCCGGAGAGCAGGGCCCGGCCACCGGGGGCGACCTCCACACCGGCCCGGGCCGGGCCGGTGACGGTGCAGTCGTACAGGGCCCGGTCGTACGGGGCGGTGCCGCCCGGGGCCGTGTCCTCCCCGGTCCCGCCGCCCGGCAGCCGGACGCCGGTCTCCCCGCCGGTGATCCGGGCGCCCCGGAGCACCAGCCGGGCGTCCGGCCCCGAGACCTCCACCCCGCACATCGCCGGGTCGCCCAGCGTGCAGTCCACCGCCTCCAGCCGGGCCCCGTCGGACACCGCCAGGGCGTGCTCGGCGCTGTCGGTCACCCGACAGCCGCTCAGCTCCACCCGGGACCGGTCCCCGGCGTGCACGGCGCTGAAGCCGGTGGCGGCCAGGGCCGCGTCCCGGGCGGTCACCACCGCGTCGTCCAGCGCCACCAGGCCGTTGCCGCCCGGCGAGACCACCCGGCCGCCGACCAGCTCCAGCCGGGCCTCCCCGGAGACGGCCAGCGCGCTGCCGCCGGTGCGGTCGATCCGGCACTCGGTCACCCCGGCCCGGCCCGTGTGCTCCACCCGTACGCCGGAACCGCCCGCACCGTCGATCCGGCACTCCGCGACCTCGCCCCGGGCCCGGTCCTGCACCAGCACGCCGTTGCGGCCCGGGGCGTCCAGCAGGCAGTCCCGCACCAGCAGCACCGAGTCGTCCCGGGCGCGCAGCGCCGACCCGGTGGTCTCCCGGATCCGCAGTCGGCCGGCGAGCAGTCGGGCGGTGCCCGAGAGCACCACGCCGATGCCGGCGACGGTGGTGATGTCGGTGTCCTCCAGGCCCGCCCGGGCGTCACCGGCCAGGTGCACCGCCGCGTGGTGCGCGTCGCCGATCCGGCAGCGCCGCATCACCAGCACGCCGCCGGTGGTGGGGTCGAGCAGTTCGCGTTCCAGGTCGACGGCGTCGGCGGGGCCCTCGGTGGCCGGGGCCCCGGTGCCCGGGGCACCCGTGCCGGCCGCGCCGTTGGGGGAGCCCAGCACCTCCACCCGGCCGCCGGTCACCCCGCACTCCGACAGCGACAGGCCGGCCGCGTCCGCGACCCGCACCAGCGCCGCCGCCGGGTCGGTGCCGCGCAGCTCCAGGCCGTGTGCCGCGCAGGCCGGCGCCAGTACCTCCAGCGCCGGTCCCTTCGGCGGGGCGATCACCACCGAGCCGACGCCGTGCTCGGGCTCCAGCGTCACCCGCCGCTCCAGCCGCAACGACTCGGGGTAGACGCCGGGGGCGACGGAGATCACCGCGCCCGGCGGGGCGGCGGCCAGCGCGCGGGCGAGGGTGCGGTGCGCGCCCCGGCCCCGGGGGGCGACCCGCAGCCGCTCCCCGCCCTCGCGCGCGGCCGTGCCCCGCGCCGTCACGGTGTCGCTCATCGCGCCGCTCCCCGCTCCCTCGGTTCGTCCGGTTCATCCGGCCCGGCCGGGTTCCGCACCCCACCGGGCACCCGCTCGGGCCCCGGGCTCCGCCGGTCCGGCCCGCATGCCGTCCCGGGCATCATCCGACACCCCCGGCGTCCGGGGCGGACGGGGTGCGCCAGTCCGGCGGGTTCAGGTCCCGCAGCGCGCCGGTGAGGAAGAGCCCGCCGAAGGACTTCTCGGCGATCTTCCCGAGGCCGCCGACGACGAAGATGTCGAAGAATCCCTGACGGTGCCACAGTCGTCCGCCCAGGGTCTGCTGGAGGATCGTCTTGCCCAGGCCCACGGACAGGCCGCCGAGCGCGCCCGAGGCCATGCCGATGGCGCCCTCGCGCAGCGCGTCCAGGCCGCTGAGGCGCACGATGTTGCCGTTGGCGTCCCGGACGCCGAAGATCGCCGACATCGCCGCGCCGTTGATGAAGCCGGCCAGCGAGGAGGTGGCGAAGTTGACGCCGAAGTCGTAGGAGCCGGCGCGCCAGCGGGTCACCTTCTCGTTGCCCGCGAACTCGGCGGCCCAGTTGTCGTCGTTCGGCCGGCGGTGGAAGGGCTGGCCCTGGTCGGCGCTGCTCAGCCCCACCTTCCCCGGGCCCCCGCGCTTGTGGAGGTGGTGGCCGCCGGTGATCAGGGACTTGGTACCGCTGCTGACGGTCGCGCCGAACATCGCCTTCAGGACGTCCGTCCCGGTGAACTCGTGACCGTTGACACCGGCGATGATGCCGTAGACGGTCAGGTTCATCGTGAAGTCCAGCAGCCAGTCCTGGAGGAAGTCGATACCGATCGACTGCGCGCTCTTCAGCCCGAAGGATCGGTAACCCGGCACGCCCTCGGAGGTGCCGCGCCACTCCCAGCGGTTGACCTCGCGCAGCATCCGGTCCCAGCCGCGGAACTCGTTGAGGTTGCCGAGGAAGTTGCCGTCCCGGCCCGCGAGCACCAGCGGGCCCGGGCCGCCGTCGGTGGAGCGCACGTATCCGGCGATGTCCCGGCCGCCGATGACGACCGTCGGGTCGGTGGAGTCGAAGCGCAGCGCGTGCTTCTGCCACTCCTCGGAGACCAGGAAGGTGCCGTCCGGGGCCTTCTCGCGGGTGCGCACCACGATGCCGTTGTCGAACTCCCGCCACGCGCCCCGGCTGGGGTGCGTGGGGGGCGCGCCGCCCAGCTTGTCGGGGGTCGCCACGTACTCGCGCACCCGCAGCGGGGCGTCGCCGAAGGAGTCGGCGGCGGTGATCCGGGGCTGGTACGGCATCTCCTGCACGATCCACGGGGTGTTGGCGTTGGTGCGAACGGTGTCCACCCAGCGGGCGCCCGGCTGCCAGTCGAGCAGCCGGTTGCCGTTCGCGTCGTGCCAGGTGCGGATCTGGGTGCCGGGGGCTCCGGTGTCGAAGCGCAGGTCGTTGCCATGCCGGTCGATCTTGCGCCACTGCCACTCGACGCTGCCGTCGGCCTTCGTGACCCGCCATGCGTCCAGGGTGACGCCGTCGGCCAGCAGCCGGTGCTCGCGCAGCAGGTGGTGATCGTTGGGCCCGACCCGCCCGAAGTCCTGGAAGCTCTCCCGGTCCCAGGTCCACCGGTCCATGCTCCGGTCGAAGTTGACCTTCCGGACGCCGGTGAGGTTCGTGCCGTTGACGTCGGCGGACCAGGAGAACGTCATCCGGCTGCCGATCAGCGAGGGGCTGTCGAAGCCTCCGGTGCCGCGCACCGAGATGGTGCCCGCCCCGCCGTTCGGGTTCGGGAAGGTGTCGGCGCGGGCCACCGGGACGCCCTGCGGGTCGTACACGGTGTGGTCGGGGTTGCGGCCGGGGCCGGGGGCGATGTCCCGCCGGTGGGCGGCCGAGTCGGTGAGCGGGGTGGCCCGGACCTCCGGGGCGGCGCGGAAGTCGATCGTCCGGCCGTCGGTCAGGCCGATCCGGGCGGTGCGCCAGTCGGGGTCGGCGCCGCCGGTCGGGCGGTGCGGGGTGGGCGTGTACCAGTCGTCGACGCCGGCCGCGCCGGGGTACCGGTCCACCCAACGGACATCCCCGGTCACGCCGTTGGGGAGGGTCACGGCGTTGATGTCGGCGTCGGCGAAGCTCCGGTGCCCCTGGAGTCCGTTGTCCCCGTCCTTCCACGGCAGGTAGCCGTCGCGGCGGGTGGCCCCGGTGGGGAGGGTCACGTCGCCCACGGTGAGGGTGGTGCCGTGGAAGAGCTTGCGGGTGTGGCCGGTGACGGCCCCCGCGGCGGAGATGTCGAGGGTGGAGGCGTCCGAGGCGATGAACCGGGCGCCGCGCGCGGTGACGGCGCCGTCCGGCGCGGCCCTGAGGGTCAGCGAGAACGCCTGGTGCAGGCCGTCGGCCCGGGTGAGGGTGTTCCACACCCCGCCGCCGCCCAGCCAGGGGGCGGTGTTCGCCAGGGAGTTGCCGTTGATCGGCAGCATCGTGTTGCGCAACCAGGCCGGCGGGCGCTGCTCCATCAGACGCCGGCCCTCCAGGAACTCACCGCTCTTCAGGGTCTTGCCGAAGGCGTTCTCCTTGCCGTGCGCGGAGATCGTCGTCCAGTCGGGCTTGATGGTCCCGTCGTCGGTGATGACGCGCTGGAAGTAGGAGCGGTTGTCGGCGGCGGTCAGCGGGTTGAAGCGGCCGAACTTCTCGTGGACCAGCACCTTGTTGCCGGTGGCCGGGTCGAAGGCGTGGTCCCGCCAGCCGCGCCCGTGGGTGAACTCGCGGGTACCCGAGGCGATCGGCTTGAAGTCGGCGTCGAAGCGGACCCAGGTCGCCTTGTGCCCGCCCTGGAGGAAGGCGTGGGTGTGCATGTCGGCGAGGACGTGGCCGCCGTCCGGGTTCTCCCGGAAGTGCCGCACCCGCAGGTCGAACCCGTTGTGGGTCTGCACGTCGAACCAGCTGCGCGTGCTCTCGCCGAAGTGCCGCGTGCCGTGGCCCACCACGGCGCCGTTGCCGTCGATTCGCGACCAGACGCCGCGCTGGTCGAGGAGCCCGAACTCGGTGGAGGTGCTCGCCCTGTGGAAGTCCAGGACGTCGCCGCCCGGCAGGACGCGGCGTTCGAACACCTCCACCTTGCCGGCGTCCAGCAGCCGGACCCGGCCGTTCGCCAGGCCCTTGGTGTCCACGGTGCC
The DNA here is from genome assembly GCF_014141525.1 of Streptomyces calidiresistens. Classification (GTDB taxonomy): domain Bacteria; phylum Actinomycetota; class Actinomycetes; order Streptomycetales; family Streptomycetaceae; genus Streptomyces; species Streptomyces calidiresistens. The sequence goes on along the minus strand of NZ_VKHS01000078.1, from coordinate 3,010 downwards.
GCCGTCGAACCAGCCGCGCGCGCCGGGGCCGGCCGGGTGGCCCGGGGTGACCCGGACCCAGGTCGGCTTCTCCCCGGCAGCCGAGGGGATGGTGATCTCGAAGTGCTCGTTGGGACGTGCCGCGTTGCCGTGCACGATGTTGATCCGCTCGAAACGGAGGTCGCCGCCGGCGTCGTAGCGGCGGAACTCCCCGGCGTGCACCCCGCCCCGGGGGTCGTTCAGCCGGAGGTCCGTGCCCTCCCGGGTGAGGGGGCCGAGGACGTTGAGGTCGCCGTCCAGGGCGCGCAGCGCGTTGGTGTCCAGGAAGAGGGAGTCGGCGCCGTCCGAGGCGCGGATCACGGTGAAGGAGGTGCCCGCGCGGACATCGGTCACCGTCAGCGTCGAACCGGCCGGCGCCGGGGTGGCGGCTCCGGCGGCGGAGCCCCCGGCGGGCGCCGGCGCGGGTGTCGCCCGCACGGTGTGCGTGAGCTGTCCCTGTGGGGTGAACAGGTCGAACTCGTGGTTCCCGTTGCCCACCCGGATGTTGCCGCCCGGGGTGCGGGTGACCCGCAGGTCGGCGATCCGGGCGAGGTTGTCGTCCAACAGGACGAGTGGGCCGTTCCCCTCGAAGGTCCGCACCAGGCCGGAGCCGGCGGCGTTCAACGGTGCCCGGTCGAGCTTCAGGCCGCCGTGGACGAAGGAGCCGTCGGAGCCGTTCAGGGTGAAGGTCCGGTTGCCGTTGTTGCTCAGGAGGTGCTGTTCGCCGTGCGGGCGGAGGGTGACGCCGGGCGACGGCGAGCCGTCCGCCGTGCGGACGGTCACCGCCCCGGGCGCGCCGCCGGGGGCCGGGACGGGGGTGAACAGGAAGGTGTCGGGGATGGGTTGTCCGTCGGCGCCGCGCGGGGTGACCACGGTGTGGGTGGGGACGCCGTTCGGGCCCACCACCAGGTGGTGGTCGCCGTGATGGACGCGCAGCGCGTGGCCGGTGTCCGGGGCGGCACCGGGGGCCCGGAGGTCCGGCGCCCCGGTTTGAAGGGTGACGGTCGCCCCCGGGATGGGGTGATACGCGGTGCCGCCGGGGGTGAGGCGCTGTGGCACGGCCTTCATCAGACCGAGATCCCCGTTGGGAGCCGTGGTGATGTAGTGGCCGGCCGGGGCGAGGGCGGGGCCGCCGTCGGGGTGGCGCAGGGACAGGGCGTGGTACCTCAGGCTGCCGTCCCCGTTGTAGCGGGTGAAGTCACCGGTGGTGGTGTCGGTGATGTGCCACTTGCCGTCCACCCGGGTGACGTTGAGGTTCGGCATCTCCGTACCCGGGCCGATGTGCGCGGTCGCGGGGGGCGGGGTGGCGCGGGCGGTGTCCGGCGGGACGAACAGGTGGCTCGCGGTGCCGGCGGCGACGCGGTTCTCCAGGGTGATCGCGTTGTGGGTGTGTCGGCCGTTGGCGTCGACGACCACGTGTCGCAGTCCGGTGTCGATGCGGAAGCCGCCCTGGGCGAGGTCCGTGTGCCGGATGATCGTGGCGCCGATCTGTGCCTCGAACACCGTGCGGTTCGCGTTGGCCTGTATCAGGCCGAGGTCGCCGTTGGGGGCGGTGGTGAGGTAGTGGTCGCCCAAGGGGTGGGTGGGGCCGCCGTCGGGGTTGCGCAGGGCGAGCGCGTCGTACCGCACGGTCCCGTCGTCGGTGTACCGGGTGAAGTTGCCCGTGGTGGTGTCGGTGACGTGCCAGTGGCCGTCGTGTCGGGTGACGGCGGTGTTCGGTACCGGGGTGCCGAGGTCGTTCCGGGCGATGGCGTTCGTGGGGGTGCCGGTGACGTTCGACGGGGTGAACAGGTGCGTCCCGGTGGGTGCCCCGTCGGCACCGCGCAGGGTGATGGCGTTGTGGATGTGCCGGCCGTCGCCGTCAACCACCAGGTGGTGGTCGCCGGTCCCGATCCGCGTCGTGCCCGGCTCCATGCCGGTCTGGGGCGTGATGGTCGCCCGTTGAGAGGTGAGGGACGGCACGGGGGCGCCGTCGCCGCGGAGCAGGCCGAGGGTTCCGTCGGGGGTGGTGGTGAGGTAGTGGTTGGCCAGCGGGTGGGCGGGGCCGTGCAGTTGTAGGGACGTGGCGCTGTACCGCAGGTCACCGGTGGTGGTGTGGAGGGTGAAGTTGCCGGTGGTGGGGTCGGTGATCCGCAGTTCGGCGCCACCCGGCAGGAGCGAGACGTTCCCGGTGGTGACGGTCCCGCCGCCCGCGTGGGTCACCCCCTCGGGCGCGCCGGCGCCGTCCAGCCGCAGGGTGATCTGTACCGGGGTGCCGGTGCCGTCGGTCAGCGTCACCCGCTGGATGCCGGTGTCGACCGGGTTCCCGTCCGCTCCGATGGTCCACTGCCGGGTGGCGTTCGGTCCGAGCTCCTCGGTGATCCGGACCACGGGGCTGTCCCCGGTGCCCACCTCGACCCGCAGGGGGTGGCCGCCGGTACCGGGGGTCGCGGTGGAGACGGAGCCGTCGAAGGTCACCCGGCCGCCGGTACCACCGGGGATCGTGAAGTCGAAGGGCTGGATCGCCGGGGTCCCGCTCGCCGGGGCGGAGGACACGTTGCGCACCATGAAGACCTGGACGCCCTGGTCGATGCCCATCCGCTGCATCAGGAAGCGGTGCCATGCGGGGTCGTTGCCGAACAGGCGGTTGAGGGCCGCGAGGGCGTTGACGGCGTCCTTGTCGCCGGAGGACTTGGGGGGCGGGGAGAGCGCGAGATCGTCCGGGGAGCCCTCTCCGCGCGGAACGAGGGCGGACGGCGGGTCGTCGAGACGTGCCGGCGGCCCGGGGGGAGCGACGCCGTCGGCGGCCGGTCGCGGAGCGACGGGGGTGTGCGCCACGGGGGACTCCGGGCGCGGGGCCGGCGGCGCGTGGCCGGCGGGGGCGTCCGGCCGTGCGGTGACCGGGGCGGGGCCGGCGGCGGAGACGGGGCCGGCTCCCTCGGGGCGCAGGCCGGCCGGTGGGAGGGGAGCCGTACCGGCGGTGGAGACCACCGGGATCCGGGCGGGGTTGACG